>NZ_JAKJEW010000180.1:0-549 GCF_022705245.1 Candidatus Skiveiella danica
GCCGCCCAGGCCGGCGCCCTCGAAGCCACGCGCCGTGGCCTTGCCCACCACCAGCTCGCTGGAGCCGGGCCGGAACATGCGCCCCTCCACCAGGCGCACTTGCTGGCGCAGCTGCAGGCCGATGGCCGAGGTGCCGCGCACCGTCACATTGCTCGGGCTGCCGCTGCCGCGCTTGGGCAGGCTGTTGAGCACCACCGGCTCGCCGCTCAGCAGCAGACGCCCGTCGGCGGCGGTGGCGATGCCCGGCAGGCTGGCCAGGATGGCGGCCTGCTCGCGGCTCACGCCCGAGTTGATCTCGGCCCCCGCGCCCTTGCGCAGCGCCAGCAGATTGCCGGGGTTGCCGGTGGCCACCAAGGTGGTCTTGATGCCCTCGCTCATCATCAGCACGGTGGCGAACACATAGACGACCAGCGCCAGACCGAGCGCGGTGAGCGCGGTGGTGACGCGCCGCACCCAGAGGTTGCGGGCGATGTAGGAGAGGGGGAGCTGTTTCAAGCCACGTGCCTGAGGCCGTTGACGATGTCGATGCGGCCCATCTGCCAGGCCGGC
>NZ_JAKJEW010000181.1:0-232 GCF_022705245.1 Candidatus Skiveiella danica
CGCCAGACCGGAAGCGCACAGGCGGTTGACCGTCAGAGCGGGCACTTCCGGAGGCAGCCCTGCCAGCAGCGATGCCATGCGCGCCACGTTGCGGTTGTCCTCGCCGGCCTGGTTGGCGCAGCCGAAGTAGACTTCGTCAATCAGGTGGGGGTCAATCCCAGCGCGCCGGACGACTTCAGCGATTACCAGCGCGGCCAGGTCGTCCGGGCGGACGGCTGAAAGCGCGCCATTC
>NZ_JAKJEW010000181.1:251-548 GCF_022705245.1 Candidatus Skiveiella danica
AGGGGCTCCTTTGGGTAAGGGATTATGTGAATTTTACCATCAGGTGCGCGGCTTCTGCGCTGACGCGAGCGCCCATAGCGGGCATTTTTTACGGTATACTAAACACGGAACCCTGCTCATCTCACCCATCGGGCAGGGAATATTTTCCTGAAAAAAGGAGGACGCGCATGCCCGCTAAGGGATGGGTAGAAATCAACGAACTGTACTGCAAAGCCTGTGAGTTGTGCGTGACCGACTGCCCCAGCAAGGTTTTGGCACTCGATCTCACACGTCTCAGCCCCAAAGGCTATCACCCCG
>NZ_JAKJEW010000182.1:0-548 GCF_022705245.1 Candidatus Skiveiella danica
CGGATGCCCAGGCGAACCAGGTTGTGGAAGCTGCCGACCTGGGCATCGCGCGAGGTGCCGACCACTCTGTAGCCGCGCGACAGCAGCTCACGCGCAAGATAGGCGCCATCCTGGCCGGAGATGCCGCAGATGAGGGCGGTGCGCGGTGCGGAGGCCGCGCGGGCCAGGGCGTCACTCTGATCCGACATTCACCGAATACCCGTGGTTGCGCAGCAGGGCGTTTTGCCGTGCCTGCGCCAGGTCGCTGGCGACCATTTCCTGGCACATCTGCTGCGCGGTGATCTCGGGCACCCAGCCGAGCTTTTCGCGGGCCTGGGTGGCATCGCCCAGCAGGGATTCGACCTCGGCGGGGCGGAAGTAGCGCGGGTCGATGCGCACGATGGGGCGGTCGTTCCACAGGCCGACTTCTTCGAGGCCCTGCCCTTGCCAGCGCAGCTCGATGCCGAGCTCGGCGGCGGTCCATTCCAGAAAGGAGCGCACGCTGTATTGCTGGCCGGTGGCGATGACGAAGTCCTGCGCCTGCTGCTGCTGCAGCATGAGCCATTGCA
>NZ_JAKJEW010000183.1:0-231 GCF_022705245.1 Candidatus Skiveiella danica
GGTCTTCGAGCCTTCGTTGTTGTTGCTCATCAGCAGGGCGCGCTAGCCGCCTTCTTTGGCGACCAGACCCACGCGCTTCACACCCTGTGCGTGCAAAGCGCCGAGCAGACCCACCACTTCGTCGTATTTGACGTTGCGGTCGGCCGCGATGACCACCGGGCGGTCCTTGACCTTCTGCAGCTCCAGCACCCGGTTCACCAGCGTGGCGCGTGTCAGCTTGCCCTGTGTCGC
>NZ_JAKJEW010000183.1:318-547 GCF_022705245.1 Candidatus Skiveiella danica
GGCCTGCGACGGCGTCAGTGGCTGCCCGACGCTGGGCAGCTCAATCTCGCCAGTACGCAGTGATGGCGTGGCGATCATGAACACTATCAGCAGCACCAGCATGACGTCGATGAACGGCACCACGTTGATCTGGCTGACGAGTTTGCGGCGGCGCACGGTCAGGCTCCCGATTGCGGGTCAGGATCGGGTAGGACGCCGGTGTTGGCAAGTCCGTGAGCCGCAGACAGTG
>NZ_JAKJEW010000184.1:0-546 GCF_022705245.1 Candidatus Skiveiella danica
GGTGGTGTCGATGAACATCAAGGACGGATCGCCCTTGCGCTGATCCCAGGCTCGCTGGCTGACCGGCAGCGTCTGCTCCAGAGACAGGCGTTTTTGCTCCAACGCCCCGAACACCAGGTAGGCGGTCATCAGCTTGGTCAGGCTCGCCGGGTCGGCCTGACGATCGGCCTCGCGCTCGGCCAGCACCTGCTGGCTGCTCAGGTCGACGAGCAGGAATTGACGCGCGGCCACCTCGGGAGGCTGCGCAGTGAGCGACAGGATGAGCAGCGCCAGGGCCGCCAGGAAACGCACAGGGAACATGGGAGTGAACGAACTCAGGAAGACAGCGCCTGCACCAGCAGGCGCTTGAGCAGCGCAAGCTGCCCGTGGAAAAAATGCCCCACGCCGGGCAGCACCGTCACGGGCAGACCCTGAGGTCTGGCCCAGTCCAGCACGGCAGCCAGCGGCACGACGTCGTCGTGTTCGCCGTGCAGCACCAGGGTGTGCGCCGGCACCTGGGTGGCCGGAAAGCGACTCGCGGCCAGGCCGACCAGCGCCAAGCGATCC
>NZ_JAKJEW010000185.1:0-542 GCF_022705245.1 Candidatus Skiveiella danica
AGCACCCCTCACGCCATCCCCCGCACCGCCCTCGGCGGCAGCGACCTCCAGGTCAGCCGCATCTGCCTGGGCACCATGACCTTCGGCGAGCAGGTCGACGAGCCCACGGCGCATGCCATCCTCGACCAGGCGGTCGAGCGTGACATCAACTTCATCGACACCGCCGAGATGTACGCGGTGCCGGCCCGGCGCGAGACCTACGGCGCCACCGAGACCATCATCGGCCGCTGGCTGGCCGCCCGCCCGGGCATGCGCCAGCGCATCGTGCTGGCCACCAAGGTGGCCGGGCCGTCGCGCGGCATGCCCTGGGTGCGCGACGGCGCCGACGACCTGCAGCCCGCCCACATCGCCCAGGCCTGTGACGACAGCCTGCGCCGGCTGCAGACCGATGTGATCGACCTGTACCAGATCCACTGGCCCAACCGCAATGCGGCCATCTTCGGTGGCCTGTACCTCGACCCCGCCAAGGACCGGTTCTACACCTCCATCCACGACCAGCTGGCCGCACTGGCCAAGCTGGTGCAGGCCGGCAAGGTGCGCCA
>NZ_JAKJEW010000186.1:0-542 GCF_022705245.1 Candidatus Skiveiella danica
ATACGGGGCGCGGCGGCCGATCGCACCACCTTCCTGGCTCGCCACGCAGCCGCCCACGCCGATCACCAGGCCCGGGCGCTCTTCTTTCAGCTTGCGCCAGCGCCCGAGCTGGTGGAACACCTTCTCCTGCGCCTTCTCGCGGATAGAGCAGGTATTCAACACCAGCACGTCCGCTTCGTCCGCGTTGTCGGTCGCCTGCAGGCCGTGGCTCTCGCGCAGCAGGTCGAGCATGCGCGCGGAGTCGTACTCGTTCATCTGGCAGCCATGGGTCTGCACGAAGACTTTCCGGACGGGACGGTCGTTCATTGGCGTGGGGAGGGGGTACGAAAATAGGGCGGAAATTATAGCGACCGCGGCGGGCGATGCACAGGCGGGGGCTGTGGTATCCTTCGCGCCCCCTTGCATTTACCCACCGACGAGCGATACGCGCATGGCGGCCGAACCGATCTACAAAGTCATATTTCTGAACCAGAACCAGGTGTTCGAGTTATATGCCAGGCAGATCTACCAGAGCGACCTGTACGGTTTCATCGAGGTCGAGG
>NZ_JAKJEW010000187.1:0-540 GCF_022705245.1 Candidatus Skiveiella danica
CGATCTTCGCGTATGTGGCGGCGTCGCCGAAAGTGGGCGTGGCGCGCACGCGGGCCCGTTTTTCCACGACGGCCTTCAACGTGCTGGGCGGCTGCGCACTCGGGTTCTACGACGGCTTCTTCGGGCCGGGCACGGGCTCGTTCTGGGCGATGGGCTTCGTGCTGCTGCTCGGCTATCCGCTCCCGCAGGCGACCGGGCACACGAAGGTGATGAACCTCGCGAGCAACGTGGCTTCGCTGGTGTGGTTCGCCGTGCAGGGCCACGTGCTCTGGCTGCTCGGCGCCACGATGGGCGCGGCGAACATCGCGGGCGCGCTGCTCGGCTCGCACCTGGCGATCCGCAAGGGCGTGTGTTTCATTCGTGGCGCGTTTCTCGTGGTCGTGGCCGCGACGATCGCGCGGCTGCTGTGGCGGTCGCTGGCCGGGTGAGGCGGTGCCTCCGACAACGGCGCTGCGATCACCTTGGTCGCCGGCTTGCCGCTCAGGCTGACAAGCGCAGTTGGATCCGACAGAAGGCAACGAATAGAACGAAGTGTGAACG
>NZ_JAKJEW010000188.1:0-241 GCF_022705245.1 Candidatus Skiveiella danica
TGCACCTGGCGGGTGACAAAGTCGAGCTTGAGGCCGGGTGGTTCGATGGGATCAAGGACGTCTGGGTCTCCTTGCGCAAATCCATTCCCTGGGGAAAGCCCAAGAGCATGACCCCGTTCGAGTTGGCATTGCAAGACCTGGCGCAGCGCTATGCCGACAGCAGCAAGGCCGTGACGGACAGGCTGATCGCCATCAACCGCCTGGATGGCGAGTGCGCCGCGGAGATCGTTAAGGCCGCCAG
>NZ_JAKJEW010000188.1:301-539 GCF_022705245.1 Candidatus Skiveiella danica
TCGGTGTCATCTCCGGCGTCCTGAGTGGCCTGGGCGCCGATCTGGTCAGCGGCGGTTTGACGCTGGGCACCGGCGCGCTGGTGGGCGGTGTGCTGGGCGCCACGGCCGCCGCGGCGCTGGCCAAGGGCTACAACGTCTACACCCGGAAAGACAAAAAGGTGGTGGGCTGGAGCCAGGATTCGCTGACGGAAGCGTTCGGCAAGTCCTTGATGCTGTACCTTGCCGTCGCGCACTTCGG
>NZ_JAKJEW010000189.1:0-537 GCF_022705245.1 Candidatus Skiveiella danica
TGGCCTGCAGCGCCTTCTCGTCGCGGCGCACCGGCAGGGCGAGGTAGCGCGCGTCGAAGCGGATGCAGGCGGCCGCGGCGGAGAAACGCGCCGGGCCGGCGAAGAGGTAGGCGTAGGCGTCGGCGTGCGCCGGGGCAGGGAAGGGGAAGGCGGCCTCGCCGAGCGCGATGCGCGAATCGACCAGCCAGCAGGCGTAGCCGAGCAGGTAGCGCAGCGTGCTGACGAGGCAGAACTCGCGCAGCTCGCCGAGTCCGGCGTGCTCGGCGACGTGGATCGTGGCCATGCCGCCGCGTTGCGCGAGCTCGAAGACGATGTCCTCGGTCAGCAGGCGGTGGTGACGGCACCAGCGCTTGAGCGCCACCTCCAGCGTCGGCGAGGTCAGTGAGGCGCGGCAGAGCATGCCGTAGCTGCCCCAGGGCAGGCGGCGCGAGAACCAGCCCAGTGCCTCGTCGTCGAGCTCCTGCATCGCCACGCCCGAGAGCAGCTCCATCTGCGCGGCGGTGACATGTGCGGCCGGATCTTCCAGCAGCGCGGGCG
>NZ_JAKJEW010000018.1:0-261 GCF_022705245.1 Candidatus Skiveiella danica
GGTGCACAGGCAGGTCTTGTCCATCACCGAGATGTTCTTGCCGTCCGGGTGCAGCGCGATCTCGCGGTTGTAGGCGGTGATGTAGGCGCAATTACCCTTGCCGTCGAGCAGGTAGCCATAGGATTCGCAGCCGGGGCGGATGCCCGAGCCGATCGCGGGCGAGCTCTTGAGCATGCGCATCGGGTAGCCCGTCGGCGAGACGGTGTTGACCTCGATGTCATCCTCGTTGGCCTTGAAGTATTCCTGCTTGGTATCGGCGGG
>NZ_JAKJEW010000018.1:271-91621 GCF_022705245.1 Candidatus Skiveiella danica
CGCATTCATCGGTCACGGTGAAACGCGTGGCCACCTGCACCGCGGCGGCGCCGTTTTCCAGAAAACCCACCGCATCGCTGCCGGTGAAGATGCCGCCGGCGGCGATTAGCGGGATGTCCAGGTTTTCCTGCTTCATCCAGGCGGCAATCTCGGTGACGATGGTCTGCAGGTCGTATTGCGCCCAGTCCAGGCCGAAGCCCAGGTGGCCTCCGGCCAGCGGACCCTCGATCACGACGAAATCGGGCAGACGGTTCAGCCGCGCGTTCTTGCGCAGGAACAGCTGCAGCGCGCGCACCGATGAGACGATGATGCCCAGCTTGGCATCGCGAAATCGCGGGTGGTCTTCCATCAGGGCAAACGAGCCGAGGTGCAGGCCGGCGCTCAGCGTGATGCCGTCCACGCCCGCGTCCAGTGACGAGGCCAGGCGCACGCGTAGCGTGTCGGCCGGCGCGTTCATGGTGAGCTTTTCCATGCAGTTGACGAAGACCATGCCGTCGCCGCGTTTGGCTTCCATGGTCCGGCCGACGTGCAGCCGGGTGGCCTCGGCCACGTGGCCCAGGTCGAACTTCACGCCCGACTTGTCGGCGTTGTCGATGTTGTATTTGTAGAACTTGGTCTTGTCCTTGACGAAACTGGTGTCGAAGCGCCGGTCCGACACGTCGGTCACCATCGCGTCGGAAATGTGGCCGATGCCGCCCAGGCGGGCCGTCTCCAGCGCCAGTTCGGCCGTCGAAATATCGACGCCCATGCCACCCACCATGATTGGCACCAGTTCCTGTTTGCCAAACTTCAAGCGGAAATCATCTACTCGTTTCATTGTCATCCTGACTGACTGGACATCACCCGCACGTCGCGCACCCGCCATTCATACAGGTCTTGAAGCACACACTGGCAGCAGAAAACCGTCGCAGGAAATCGCGCAGCCGTGGCTGCCGAGTGTAAGACCCAACCGGGAACGCCGGCGAAATGCCCGCGTTGGATCCGATGGCATCCAGCAGGTTCATCGGCCGGCGAACCCGGGGGGGCGGCCGTTGGGTCTATGTGGGCCGGAACACAGACAGCGGGGCTGGCCTTGGGTCCAATCGCAGGATCAGCGGGCGCACCGGCATCCGCACCATGCAGGTTCCGCGAACCGACCGGTGTTCGTGGCCTGCCCCCTTCAGATCCATTGCGTAGCGCTCCATGTTCCACAGGCCACCGACACCCGACCTGACAGACCCAACTGTCGCGAGCGTCTCGACGGACCCGGTCATTCGTGCGCGTTCCCGATCCCGGTGGCTGCACCGGGTGCGCTCGCCAGCCGGCTCGGTCGGCCTGGGGATGCTGGCCGTGCTGGCCTTGCTCCTGCTCTTTCTTGACGTCCTCCAGGGCGCTGTGCAGCGCGGCGAGTCGCGCCGTCTCGCCGAAGCCACGCAGGCCGAGGCCCGCCTGCGTTGCAGCGTGGCGCGCGGCGTCCGGTCGGGCAGCAAGCCATCCCCATTCGCCTGCCCGTGACACACCCTCGTCCCCAGGCCCAACAGGAGTCGGACATGACGGATCGCGAAACACCGCAAGAGCCCCCCCTCTCGTCCACGGCCCTGCCGCCGGTTGGCGGAAATCCCCCTTTGGTGCTGCAACTGCCGGTGGATGTGCGAAGCGCCTCACTGGTGATTCTGGCCACCGTTGCCAGCGTCTTCATGTTGCGCTGGGCCAGCGTCGTCTTCATCCCGGTGCTGGTCGGCCTGCTGGGTAGCTATGCGTTGTCGCCGGTGGTGGACTGGCTGCAGCTGCGCCGGATTCCCCGGGCGGTTAGCGCTGCATTGCTCATCCTGGGTGTTCTGGCCGGAATCGGCGCCACCGGCTACTCGCTGAGCGACGATGCAAGCCGGCTGGTCGAGTCGCTGCCTGCCGCCGCGCAGAAGCTGCGCGACGCCGTGCGGGTCCGGCCCGGGACGCCGGACAACACCCTGGCCTCCGTCCAGAAGGCCGCGGCGCAGATCGAGCAGGCGGCCGAGGAAAGCAACCGACCCACGCCGACCGCCCGGGGCGTGCAGCGCGTGCAGATCGAAAAACCGAAGTTCGACATCAAGGATCATCTGTGGACCGGCAGCATGGGCCTCATGACCATGCTGGGCCAGCTCGGCATGATGGCGCTGATCGCCTTCTTCCTGATGGCGTCGGGCGACCGCTTCAGGCGCAAGATGGTCAAACTGGCCGGCCCGACCCTGAGCCGCAAGAAGGTCACCTTACAGGCGCTCAACCAGATTCACGACCAGATCCAGCGCTACATGCTCGTGCAGCTGTTCACCAGCGTGCTGGTGGGTCTGGCGACCTGGCTGAGCTTTCTGGCGCTCGGGCTGGAGAACGCGGCGGTGTGGGGCATCGCCGCGGGCGTGCTGGATCTGGTGCCCTATATCGGCAGCGTGATCGTGGCATCCGGCTCGGCGTTGATGGCCTTCCTGCAATTCGGCACGCTGGAGATGGCGCTGCTGGTGAGCGGGGCGTCCCTGCTCATCCACTTCATCGAGGCCTTCCTGCTGACGCCCTGGCTGACCAGCCGCGCCAACAAGATGAGCCCGGTGGCCGTCTTCGTAGGGGTTCTGGCCTGGGGCTGGCTCTGGGGCGTCTGGGGGTTGCTGCTCGGGGTCCCGATCCTGGTGGTCATCAAGGCCATCTGCGAGCGGGTGGACGATCTGAAACCGGTGGGAGAGTTCCTGAGCGCCTGAACCGGCCCTGGCGTGACCTCGCGCAAGGCTTCATCGGTCCGGAAAAGGCAACAGGGCAGCACCTTGCGGCGGCCACCCTGCTGAGGGTTCACGGGCGCAGCGTTACAGCTTGCCGCCGGCGCTCTTCACGGTTTCCTTGGCATCCTTGACGGCTTCCTTGACATCGCCCAGATGGACTTCCGCCTTGCCGGCAACCTGCTTTTGCAGACCCTTGGCTTCCTGGGTCTTGTTGCCCACCAGTTTTCCGGCCTCTTCCTGGACTTTGCCGGCGAGATCCTTGACAGCGCCGTGGACTTGATTCTTGTTCATGGTTGTTCCTTGATAGGGATGAGATTTTCGGGACCTGTGAGCCCATTGAGAACCCACACGGTCATCCTAGGAGCCGGCTGCCGCGCCTTCTGTGCGGTCGCAAACAGAAGCATCCGATTGGGGCAGTGGCTCTAAATGGCTGGGGCTTTCTGTCGTCAGCGCAGGGCAGGCGCACTCAGGTTCTGCTTGTCCCTGGATTCACGTCCATGGGTGGGGTGTCACACCGACGCCAGAGGTCAGGCCCGGGACAATCCCGCGAAACCTCGCGTGGGCGGCGGGCAGCCCGTTGCCGGCTTTCCCCGCCCTTCCCCGACTGCTCCACCCAATCATCATGGCCCGATCATTCCGCAACCCTCTGCTCAGCCGTTCCTTTCAGCGCGCGCTGGGCGCCATGACGCGCACCGCCGTGCGTGCGGGCTCGAAGGCGATGGCGCAGGCGCTCCAAGTGACGCCTGTCCCCGCCAGGGCGCGTCGCGCGAAACCCCTGCTTTCCAGGCCCAGGCCAGCGCGGCCAAAGGCCGCACCGAAACTTACGGACGCAACAACCGGCTGGAGCCGGAGCATGACCGTGGGTGCCATGGGCTACAGGCTGTACAAGCCGCCCGGCGTGCTTCGCTCTGAGCGCTTGCCGATACTGGTGATGCTGCATGGCTGCAGCCAGGATGCGGAGGCGTTGGCCGTCAGCAGCCGGATGAACCAGATCGCTGCGCGCGAGCGCTTTCTGGTTCTGTACCCCATGCAGGAGCGTTTCGCGAACCTGCAAGGCTGCTGGAACTGGTACGACACGCGGGCCGGGCGTGCCCAGCGGGAGGCTGACGCCCTGGGTGCAATGATCGAACGGGTCTGCCAGTCACAGCCGGTCGACCCAGCCCGAATCGCGCTGGCCGGGCTCTCTGCGGGCGCCAGCATGGCGGCACTGATGGCTGTGCGTCAGCCCGAGCACTATCGGGCCATCGTGATGCACTCGGGCATTGCGCCCGGCATTGCCCATTCCTCAGCCACCGCGCTCGGTGCCATGCGCGGGCGCAGGGCGGCAGTTCCGCTCGAACCCCTGGCGCCCGGCCAGCACCTCCCGCCCTTGCTGGTGATTCAGGGCACTGCCGACCCGATCGTGGCTGCTGGAAACGGGGCCGAGGCGGCAGGGCTGTGGGCGGCGCGGGAAGGTGCCGTGGCAGGTGCGCAGCGCACGGTGCAGCGCGGCAAACGCTATGCCGCGACGGTCACGGACTATCGGGCTGGCGGTCGGCTGGTCGCGACCCTTTGCCTGATCCAGGGTCTGGGTCACGCCTGGAGCGGTGGCGCGCCCGGCGTGGGCTACAGCGATCCGAAAGGGCCGGACGCGTCGCGCATGATCTGGACTTATGCATCCCGGCAGTTTGCCGGAACCCGTCGAGCGTGACGGACCGGGCGGCAGGCTGAATCCCTCCCGTACGCAGGGGTAAGATACAGGGCTGTGATTCCGTCACGCCATGCCTCCGTTCTTTCCTGCCCCCGGGCCCTGCGCGCAATGCGCGGCGGCGGCCCCGGCGGCGGGGCTGCCAAACATATCCATAGGGACTTCAATGAGCCAAGACCTCAGCGCCAAAATTCGCTCCGTTGCCCTGGTCGGCCACGGCGCCGCCGGCAAGACCACGCTGGCGGAGAGCCTGCTGGCCGCCACCGGCGCCATCACGACCCGCGGTTCGGTTGAAAAAGGCAACACCGTCTGCGATTTCGATCCCGTTGAAAAAGATCTCGGCCATTCGCTGCAATCGGCGCTGGTCAGCGTGGACTGGGCCGGCACGCAGATTCATGTCGTGGACACCCCCGGCTACCCCGACTTCGCCGGCCAGGCCATTGGGGCGCTGGCCGCCGTGGACACCGCGCTGGTGGTGATCAATGCGCAGACCGGCATCGAACTCTCCACCGAGCGCATGTTCAATCTGGCCGGTGAACGTGGCCTGTGCCGCATGATCGTGATCAACAAGATCGACGCCGACAACGTGGACCTGCCTGCGCTGGTGGCCGACATCCGCGAACGCTTCGGCAAGCAGTGCCTGTTGCTCGACCTGCCCGTGCATCATGGCGAGGAAGTGGTCGAACTGCTGGGCCACGATGACGGCGAGAGCGATTTCGAATCCGTTTCGGCCGCACACCGTGCCCTGATCGACCAGATCATCGAGGAAGACGACAGCCTGATGGCGCGCTACCTCGAAGACGGCGCCGACCCCAGCCTGGACGAATTGCATGCGCCCTTCGAGAAAGCGCTTCGCGCCGGGCACCTGATACCCATCCTGTTCGTGTCGTCGCGCACCGGCGCCGGCGTGCCGCAACTGCTCGACGCGCTGGCCAAACTGGCGCCCAACCCGGCCGAAGGCAATCCGCCGCCTTTCTACCGGGGCGAGCCCGGCCAGGAGCCCGAGGCCTTTGCAGCCCAGCCTGACGACAGCCTGCACGTGCTGGCGCATGTGTTCAAGGTGGTGATGGACCCGTTCATCGGCAAGATGGGGGTGTTCCGGGTGCATCAGGGCACGGTGCGCCGTGACGGGCAGCTGTTCGTCGGTTCGGCCAAGCGGCCCTTCAAGGTGGCGCACCTGTACCGGCTGCAGGGCAAGGACTACGTGGAGGTGCCCGCGCTGGTGCCGGGCGACATCGGTGCGGTGGCCAAGGTCGAGGAGATCGAGTTCGACAGCGTGCTGCACGACTCGCACGACGAAGACCACATCCATCTGAAGCCGCTGGCGTTTCCCCAGCCCATGCAAGGGCTGGCGGTGGAGACGCGGCGCAAGGGCGACGAGCAGCGGCTGTTCGAGATCCTGCACAAGCTGGAGCTGGAAGACCCCTGTTTCAAGGTCGAGCGCCATCCCGGCACCAACGAGACGGTGATCCGCGGTCTGGGCGAGATGCACCTGCGCGCCAAGATGGCCCGCATGCAGCAGCAGTTCAAGCTGGAGCTCGACACCCATGCACCGCAGATCGCCTACCGCGAAACCATCACGGCCAACGCCGAAGGTCATTGCCGTCACAAGAAGCAAAGCGGCGGCGCCGGGCAGTTCGGCGAGGTGATGCTGCGCGTGGAGCCGCTGGAGCGTGGCGCCGGTTTCGAGTTCGTCGACGTCGTCAAGGGTGGCGCCATTCCGGGCGTGTTCATGGCCGCCGTCGAAAAGGGCGTGCGCCAGGCGCTGGCCGACGGTGTGGTGGCGGGCTTCCCGGTGCACGATATCCGCGTCACGGTCTATGACGGCAAGACGCACGCGGTGGATGGGAAGGACATTGCCTTCGTCTCGGCCGGACGCAAGGCCACCATTGACGCCATTCGCCTGGCCAAGCCCATGGTGCTGGAGCCGCTGGTCAATATCGAAGTGCTCTCGCCCGAGGCGTCGATCGGCGACCTGACCGGCGACCTCGCGAGCAAGCGCGGCCAGGTCACCGGGACGCAGCCGCGCGCCGATGGCAACGTATCCATCAGCGCCCTGATTCCTCTGGCCGAGCTGGACGAATACCAGGGCCGGCTGAAGTCGCTCACCGGCGGCAAGGGCTCCTACAGCATCACCTTCTCGCACTATGCGCAGGTGCCGGCCCAGACGCAGCAGCAGCTGGCCAGCAACTTCAAGGCGGAAGCGCTGGCGGACGACTGAGAGTGCACGCCGGCCGGGAACAAGCGCAGTGACAGGAGCACGGGCATGAGCCGCTTCCTGATTGCCTATTCCACGACCGACGGGCACACCCCGCGCATCTGCGCGCGGCTGCAGCACGTGATCGAAGGCCAGGGCCATGCTGTCACCGTGGTGCCACTGGCAGACGCCGAAGCGCTCGACCTGAACGGATTCGACCGCATCGTGCTTGGCGCCAGCATCCGCTACGGCAAGCACCAGCCGCAGGTGGCGCAGTTCATCGCCCGCCACCAGCCGGTGCTGGAGCGCACAGCGGGAGCGCTCTTCTCGGTGAACATCGTCGCGCGAAAGCCCGAGAAGAACCGCCCGGACACCAACCCCTACCTGCGCAAGTTCCTGGGGCAGATTGCCTGGAAACCTACGTATCTGGCGGTATTCGCGGGCAAGCTCGACTATCCCCGCTACCGGCCGTTCGACCGTTTCATGATCCGCCTGATCATGTGGATGACCAAGGGCCCGACCGACCCCAACGCGGTGATTGAGTTCACCGACTGGCAGCAGGTCGAAGCCTTCGGTCGGCAGGTCTGCGAACAGGTCTGATCCGCTTGCCCGTTCCTGGCGAGAGGCTCCGTGCCAAAGGCAGGGAGGTCCGCAACAGGTTTCGCCGGTGCATGAAAAAAGGCTGATCGCGAGACCAGCCTTCTGAAAAGAGGCGTCCGACCGGACGCCGTTCTCGCTTACTTCTTGCCGAACACCAGGTACATCGGCTCGTCCGACGTGGCGTGGCGGACCTGCGCGTTGTCAAACGCGGCAAAACCGAATCCGTAGCGTGCGCCCAGGTTGGCAAACTGCACGTCGAACTTGCTGCCGGTCACCAGCTTGCGGCTGACCACCGAGGTGTGCATGCCGTTCGCATAGGTGTTTACCGTCCGAACATCACCGCGGTCGGTTCCGGTCAACGGGTTGATGATGATCGAGGCCACCTCGTCGCCCGCCTTGAACTTGCTGTCGTCGAACGCGACTTCCTCGCCCTTCTTGATGTAATACGTGCCGCCGGCATTGGCGGCTTTGGCGTCACGGCCCATGAACGCCGGCTTGCCGTTGACGAGCGCGATATTGGTGTACTCGCCGCCCTGCGGGCCGGGGTCGCCCTTGCGGCCGGCGTTCGGAGCCGTCTTGGCGTCATAGCGTGTGTCGTCGGTGTACTGGTCGTCGACGAAGCCCAGCGGACCGGTTCGCTGCCCCTTCATGTGCCACATGTCCAGGATCTGGCCCGGCGTGTTGGTGTACTTGTTGCCGTAGGGCTTGGTTTGTCCTTCGTGGCAGGCCATGGCGCAACCTTCTTTGTCGAACTGCTTGGCTGTCGCCTCGTTGGTCGGCCAGAGCATGGCCCATTTGTCTTCGTAATAGACGTTGTCGTCGCCGCCCTTGTCCGCAGGATCCTTGAGCTTCTTCCAGGAGCCGTCGGCCTGCTTCTGGTAGGGGCCGCGGCGCACCGAGTTGGTCGGATCCTTGTACTGGATCAGCATGTAGAGCATGTCGGCGGTGTAGGCGGCCTTCAGGGTGACGGTGGATTCGCCCTTGTCGCCCGGCTTGGCGCCGAAGTTGACGCCACCCGTCAGCGCGGCCGACAACGGCTTGGCGCTGGCCCAGACCGGATCGGAGGCCCCGGCCGCCATGTTGGGTGCGGCGCTGGTGAACGTGGCCACCAGGGTATCCGCAGGCGTCTTGTCCTGGGTGGATTGGCAGCCCGCCAGGGCCAGCAAGGCCGTGCCCATCACAGCGGTGAACAGCTTCGTTGTCATCCTGATACTCCTTCGTTGATTGATAGGGCGTCCTGCCCGGATGTTCGACGCTTGATGCGGTGTCGGTCGCCGGAACCAGAACGGTCTCATGCAATGTGCGCCTGCCCGGGGGGGGGGATATTGATATGGGTCAAGCTGGTGGCAGGGTTGTCTGCTGGCACAGCCCGCGCATTGATCTGCATCAATCGATGGGCGCACGGCAGCACCGGCCCCCGAGGATCACTGACCCCCGCCGTAGAAGCGCTGGTTCCGGGCGTATGCCACAGCTGTCAACTCTGCGATCAAACGTCATGCGCCGGCCAGTCTCCCTGCCTCACGGCCGACCCTGTCCTCGTTCTTCGTCCTTGTCGCGGCCCTTTTCCTGACCTTGTCCTTGCCTGTTCTCCTGGGATGCACCCTTGCCTTTCGGCGCGTTTTCCGGGTTTGACCGAGGTGCCTGCTGCTCGCGTTGAGCGGCGCCCTGCTGGGGCTGCTGTCTCTGATCGTGCACGGCCGGCCCTGCGGGTTGCGACGGGGGGTGGGCTGGGGCTGACTTCTGCAACTCTTCACCGCCCCTTTGCGCAGGCTGGGCGCGTGGGCTCTGCTGGATCGGCTGTTGCGGGCTGGCACGCTGCCCTTCCTGGTGCACCGGGTAGCGCTCCTGTGAAGCGCCCGGTTGTCCCCGCGTGGAAGGCGCGGGACCCCTTTGCCGAGACTCTTCCTGGTACCGCTGTCTCACGTCATCGTCACGCGGCTGGTAGCGGTAATTCTGGTTGTGAATCTGTTGCTGCTGCTGATGCTGGGGATACCGATCGCCTGAATACTGGCGCTGGTAAACCGGAAGCGGTGCGGGCGCGGGCGCAGAGCTGCGGTTCCAGCGGTCCCATCCACTTCGCTGTTGCTCCCATCCGCGGCCCCAGTGCTCGCCCCAGCGTGGCGGGCCATCGGGCTGCCAACCGTAGAAGTAGGGGGGAGGGGACCGGTAGTAGCGGACCGGGATACGCAGCACGAACAACGGCACAGACTCCGGGCCCACCATGCCCCATGGCCCGTTGTACCAGGAGCTTGCATACCAGTTGTCGCCCTGGTACACCCAGTACATGCCATCGTAGAAGAAGAAATTCGAACTCAGGCGTGGCGCGTAATAGACTGGGTAGCCGGGCACCGGGACCATGTCGGGATAGGCCGGCAGGTTGATCCCGATGCTCAGGCCAGGAAGCCCGATGCCGATGCCAACGCTCACCTGGGCGATGGCCGACGTTGCGGATGCGAAAAACATCCAGAACACAAGAAACTGGTAGCGCATTTTTGCCCTTTCTTTGAAGCCGGTGACGGAGCGCTAGGCCCCCAGGAAGAGGCAACGCCCCTTCCCTCGAATCTCATCATTCGCCAGATGAACGGATTCGTCTGTTGCCTCGCGTACGCAATTCGTTTCCCAATGCGGCCGCGAAGGCTGCCTGGACGGCGTTGTGTCTGATCCGTTGATTTCCCTCAAACTGGACTGAACGCAAAATCCAGCCATGGAAACCCATCACGATCGGATCGGGCTGCTGGATTTCGGCCGCGCCGCGCTGGGTCTGCTGCCTTCGGCCATCAGTTCGCTGTGGGCGACGCTGAAGGTCTACGCGCTGACACCGGACAGCCACCAGTCGATCGGTTCGATACTGGAACACCAGGCCGAGAACGTCCCCGACAAGGACTGCCTGCTGTTCGAAGGCCAGCGCTGGAGCTACCGCGACGTCAACGCCTGGGCCAACCGCATTGCACATGTATTGAAGACTCATGGGGTGGGCCCGGGCGACACGGTCGGGCTGTTGTTCGAGAACTGTCCGGAATTGTTGGCATGTGTGGCGGCGGTGGCCAAGCTCGGCGCGGTCGCCGGCATGCTCAACCCCAAGCAGCGTGGCGCGGTGCTGAGCCACAGCATGCGGACCATCCAACCGCGGCTGATGGTGATCGGGGACGGCTGCCTGCCAGCGCTGCACTCGGCGAGCCCGGCGCAGCCCGACAGCGTGCCCAGGCTGTGGGCCGGCATGGGGCCGGTGCCTCGAGGCCGGGTCGACCTGCCCGCAAAACCCGGCCTGCCCTGCTACACGACCACGAATTGGATGTGCACAGTGTCACTGCTGACAGCTCCGGTGAGTTTGCTCGCCTGTCCACCTTGGTGGGTGCGAGCCTTTATGTCCGCGATAACTGTCAACCCAAGCAACGCGGCAGCAACGAGAACACGATCTTATTGTTCCGCCAGTACCAACCCAAGAGCGAACCTTCGGGCCTTGTGACGTCGCGACGCATCATGCGATCAAGCATCTGCCAAGCAATCGCCAACGTGCTTGCCAAGGCTTCAGAACTCCCTGCGGAAGTACGATGCAGGATGCGCCACTGCGGCCGGGTCTCGAAACAGAAATCGATTACTTCATTTCAATAGCACTTCTGAGAGTCCCTCAGGCGGCGTCCTCTAGCCAACTTGCGACCGCTGCGGCATCGCGCAGGGCAAGCCGCCAGGTGGTCGCGTGTTCCGGCAGCTCCAGCGGCAGCCGCAGCAGGCGCTTGTCCCGCGCCACCAGGGCAGTCAGTTTGCGCTGCGGGCCGGCGTAGAGCGCCAGATCCTCCAGCTTGTGCAGGCGCCAGCCGTCGCCGGGGTCGCCCTCAGCCGCCACGGCCAGCCATTCGTCACCCGCCGCAAAGCCTGCGCGTTCGGCGGCCCCGCCCCGCAGCACCACCTTGACCTGAATGCCCGCCGTTTCGGCGACGCGCAGGCCCAATCGCTGCGCCGGCTGCGCGGCATCCTCGTGGACACCGACGCCGTGTCGCTCTAGCAGCGCCTTGAGCGGCAAGTCGGAGGTGCCATGCACCCAGTCGGCCAGCTCGCGGCTGAAGTCGCGCCCGCCGAGCTCGGCCAGCACGGCCAAGAGGTCGTCCTCCTGCATCGGCCCGGCCTGGCAGCGTGTCCACAGCGCACGCATCACGGCGTCCAGCGAGGTGTGGCCCTCCTGGCGTAGCGTGAGGTCCAGGCACAGCGCCACCAGCGCGCCCTTGGTGTAGTAGCTGACGGTGGCGTTGGGGGTGTTCTCGTCCTGGCGATAGTACTTCACCCAGGCGTCAAAGCTGGCCTGCGCCACCGATTGCACGGCGCGACCCGGCGTCTGCAGCACCTGGTTGAGGGTCTTGTTCAGCAGTTTCAGGTAGAGCGCGTCGTCGATCAGGCCGGCGCGGCGCAGCAGCAGGTCGTCGTAGTAGCTGGTGAACCCCTCGAAGAACCAGAGCAGCCGGGTGTAGTTTTCCTGCGCGTAGTCGTAGCGCGTGAACTCGGCCGGCCGCAGGCGCTTGACGTTCCAGGTGTGGAAGTACTCGTGGCTGATCAGCCCCAGCAGGGTGGTGTAGCCATCGCTGGTCTTGGCTTCCCCCAGGCGGGGCAGGTCGCGCCGGCCGCAGATGAGCGCGGTGGAGTTGCGGTGTTCCAGGCCGCCGTAGCTGTCGTCCACGGCATTGAGCATGAACACGTAGGACTTGTGCGGCGGCTTTCGGCCGCCATGCCAGAAACGGATGGACGTTTCGCAGATTTTCTTCGTATCGGCCAGCAGGCGCGCGCCATCGAATGCCGGCGTGGCGCCGGAGACGACGAATCGGTGTGGCACGCCGCAGGCCTTGAAGGTGCCGCTCCAGAACGCGCCCAGCTCAAAAGGACAGTCGGCCAATTCGTCGTAGTCCGCCGCCTGGTAGGTGCCGAAGCCCTGCGCGTTGACCAGGAGCGCCGTCAGACCCGTGGCCACTGACCAGGCCGGCCGGGCCTTGGGCGCGCGAATCTCCAGCGCATGCGGGCCTTGCGTATGCCCCTCGGCGCGCAGACACAGGCTGGTGCCATTGAAGAAGCCGCGGGAGGGCTCCAGCCAGGCGGTGCGCACCGACGCGTCGTTGGCGTACACGGTGTACGCCAGCTGAAGCGGCTGCCCGGCCTTGCAGGCCACCTCCCAGCTGCTCTTGCCGGTCTGCAGCACCTCCAGGGCACGGCGTCCCTGGCGAGCCTGCAGGCCTTGCAGGTTCTTCGCAAACTCGCGGATCAGGTAGCTGCCCGGAATCCAGGCCGGCAGCGTCAGGCGCTGCAGCGCGTCGGGTTCGGGCACCGTGAGGGTGACCTGGTACAGGTGGGTGTGCAGGTCGGGCATCTCGACCCGGTAGTGAACCGGGGCGCGGGTCTTGTGTGGGCTGGGCATCGTGCTGGCAAGAATAGCCGAGACCGCCTGACCCTGCCGGCCATCGGCGGCCGGCCAATTGTTTGGGGGATCAGGTTCCGGCGGCGCCGAACACGCAACTCAAGGTGGCCACCACCGTCAACCGCCAGCGCAGCGGCAACCAGTGCGCCAGACCGGCATCGGCCCAGGTCTTGCGGTCCACGGCGTAGCAGGCCACCAGAACCAGGCCCAGCAGCGGCAATCCCGCATAGGCGGGCATCAGCATCGACACCCAGGCCAGCAGGGAGGGCACGACGCCCCAGACCAGGTGAAAGGCGTGCCCGGGTGTCTGGGTGGTGGCGTAACGCAGGCCGATGCCCCAGTGAATGCCGCCGAGAAACGACACGATCGCCGCGCCATAGGCCGCCAGCGCGAGCGCCACAAAGGGATGCAGGTCGGGACTGACCAGCCAGAGCAGCAGCGCGAGCCCGACGAAGGGCGCCAGGCCGGCATAGCCAAGCCCGTCAATGAGGGCGCGGGTCGGATCGTGGTGCACGTTCAGGCGGATTCGGGGACGGGGCGCACGCCTTCGGTGTGGCGACGCTCAGGGTTTGGCTTCGGTGAGGAACTTTTCCACCTGCGCGGTGCCAATGGCCCCCGGCACGCGCGAGCCGTCGGCGAAGATCAGTGTCGGCGTGCCGGTGATCTTGTGCTTCTTGCCGAATTCGACGTTGCGCGTCAGGGCAGCCGCGTCACAGCTGGCCGCCGCCGGTTGCACGTCGCGAAGCATCCAGTCGTTCCAGGCCCGTGCCTTGTCCTTGGCGCACCAGATGTTCTTCGACTTGTCGGTCGAGTCCTTGCTCAGGATGGGGTAGAGAAACATGTGGATCGTGACGTTGTTGACCTTTTGCAGGTCGGCCTCGAAGCGCTTGCAATACCCGCAATTCGGATCCTCGAACACCGCCAGCTTGCGTTTGCCGTCGCCACGCACGATGGTGAAAGCGTCTTTCAGCGGCAGGGAGTTGAAGTCGATGGCGGTGAGCTTCTCAATGCGCTCCTCGGTCAGATTGCGCCGCTGCTTGGTGTCGATCAGGTTGCCCTGGATCAGAAAATTGCCCTCGGCATCGGTGTAGACGATGTCCGTGCCGTTGATGCGCACCTCGTACAGGCCGGGCATGGGCGACTTGGTGATTTCGTCGATTTTCGGCAGCTGCGGGATGCGCTCGCTGAGATTCTTGCGGATCGCGGCCTCCTGCGCGAAGGCGCCGCAGGCGACGGCCAGGGCAGCGAGGGACAGGATGGCTTTCAGTGCGTGTTTCATGGAAGGTCCGTTGGGGTTCGGTTCAGATGCCGGATGGCGTGCCCATGGCCCGTCGCGCCACCCAGCCCTTCAGCGGGCCGCTGCGGTCAAAGCTGCTCATGCCCCAGTTGCGCAGGGCTTGGGCTGGGCCGCCGGCCAGCGAAAACAGCTGTTGCAGCCCGTCGGTGGCAAGACCGGTGGAAAGTACATCAGCCTGTCGGGCGCGTTCGTAGCGTCGCAGCAGCTTCAGGTCGCCAGGGCTGCGCCAGTCTTCGCGAGCCTGCAGGACCTGCGACAGTGCGGCGACGTCCGCCAGGCCCAGGTTCAGGCCTTGCCCCGACAGCGGGTGCACGGTGTGGGCGGCATCGCCGGCCAATGCCCAGCCCGGGCCCACCCAGCGGGCGGCCCGCGCCAGCTGCAGCGGCCAGCTGGCGCGTTCGCCCTGCAGCGTGAGCCGGCCCAGCGTGTGGTGGCTGGCGTTCTCCAGCATCAGGGCGAAATCCTCCGGGCTGGCGGCAAGCAGATCGGGTACGCGTTCATGAGGAACAGACCAGACAACGGCCACGGAGTTCCCGTGCGGACCGCCCAAAGGGAGAAAAGCCAGGATTTCGCCTTTGGAAAACCATTGCCAGGCGGTCTGGCCGTGGGGTCTTTCGGTCGACAGGCGGGTCGCGATGGCGTGCTGTCCGTAAGGTTTGACGTTGAAATCCACGCCGAACTCGGCGCGGGTGCGGCTCGACTTGCCTTCGCAGACCACGGTCAGCGCGGCTTCGGCCGGGACGTCCATCACTTCGATGAGCGGCTGGAAACGCACCGCGTCCGCCAGTTGCCCTTCCAGCGCCGGAACGTCGACGATCCAGGTCAATGCCGCGCTGCCCTGTTCGCTGGCGTCGAACCGCACCGACCCACCGTCGTCACCCTGCACGTCCATGCGCAGCACCGGGGTGGCCGAAACCTCCGGGGGCCAGCAGCGCAGAGATTCGAGCACGGCCCGGGATGCGGCATTCAGGGCGTACGCGCGCACATCGCCATGCCCGCTGGCGTTGACCGTGGCGCTGCCGGCCGGGGCCACGAGTGCCACGCGCAGCCGTTCCCGGGCCAGCAACAGCGCCAGCGTGCGCCCGACGATGCCGGCGCCGCGGATGCAGATGTCATAGGTGTTTGCCATGCGGGGGATTGTAGGAGGCAGGGCAGAATCGGGTTTCCTGCGGCCGCCAGGCTGCCCACCCTCCCGTCCCCGCAAGGTCCTGCCCGTGAGCCAAGCCGATCCAGACGTCACCGCCACCATTGCCGCCCTCGTGGTCTACCCGGTCAAGTCCTGTTCCGGCGTGCCGGTCAACGAAGCGGTGCTGACCGAGGCCGGGCTCGACCTGGACCGGGCCTGGATGGTGGTGGACGCGCAGGGTGAATTCGTGAGCCAGCGCGAGCTGCCGCGCATGGCGCTGATCCGGCCCCAGCTCAAGACCTACGAGATCATCCTTCGCGCGCCCGGCATGCTGGCGCTGCACCTGGCGATCGATGCGGTCGAGCAGCCGGTGCGGGTGCGCGTCTGGGACGACGAGGTTCCGGCTTACGACATGGGCGCGGTCGCGGCGCAATGGTTCAGCGATTTCCTGGGCCAGCCGCTGCGGCTGGTGCGCTTCGATCCGGCGCACCGGCGCCTGTCCAGCCTGAAGTGGACGGGCGGCATCGAGGCGCCGAACCAGTTCAGCGATGGCTTTCCGGTGCTGGTGACCAGCGAGGCTTCGCTGGACGATCTCAATGGGCGCCTGCAGGCAACCGGCCACCGCCGCGTCGAGATGGACCGGTTCCGGCCCAACCTGGTGCTCAGAGGGGTGCAGGCGCACGACGAGGATCGGCTGGAGGTGCTGCGCATCGCGACCGAGGCGGGCGTGGCCGAACTGAAGCCGGTCAAGCCCTGTGCCCGCTGCCCGATCCCCAATATCGACCCGGCCACGGCCGAATCCGAGCCTGCGGTGGGGAATACCTTGCAGGCGTACCGGCGCGACAGCCGCCTCAATGGTGCCGTCACCTTCGGGATGAACGCCATTGTGCTGAAGGGTGACGGGCAGCTGCTGCGCGTCGGCCAGTCCGTGGGCGCGAACTTCCGTTTCGATTGAGGCCCCGAGCCTCCCGGCGCGCGAGGCCGACCAAGGTCGGCATGCCAGGAGGCACCGCCGGTAAAATGCCCGGTTCACCCCAGATTCTCCGAAAGCCCTGACATGAGCCTCCAATGCGGCATCGTGGGCCTGCCCAACGTCGGCAAGTCCACCCTCTTCAACGCGCTGACCAAAGCCGGCATCGCCGCCGAAAACTATCCCTTCTGCACCATCGAGCCCAACACGGGCGTGGTGGAAGTGCCCGACCCTCGTCTGCAGCAGCTGGCCGCCATCATCCACCCTGAGCGCATCGTGCCGGCCATCGTCGAGTTCGTCGACATTGCCGGCCTGGTCGCGGGCGCCAGCCAGGGCGAGGGTCTGGGCAACCAGTTCCTGGCGCACATCCGCGAGACCGACGCCATCGTCAACGTGGTGCGCTGCTTTGAAGACGACAACGTGATTCACGTCGCCGGCAAGGTGGACCCGATCTCCGACATCGAAGTGATCCAGACCGAGCTCTGCCTGGCCGACCTCGGCACGGTGGACAAGACTCTGCAGCGCAGCATCAAGGCCGCCAAATCGGGTAACGACAAAGACGCCGCCAAACTGGTGGCGGTGCTGACCAAGGTGCAGGCTGTGCTCAACCAAGGCCAGCCGGTGCGGACGATGGATTTGTCGAAGGACGAACTTGTCATTCTCAAGCCGCTGTGCCTGATCACGGCCAAGCCGGCCATGTTCGTCGGCAACGTGAGCGAGACCGGCTTCGAGAACAATCCTTTCCTGGACCGCCTGAACGAATACGCCGCCACGCAGAATGCGCCCGTGGTGGCCATCTGCGCCAAGATGGAAGCCGACATGGCCGACATGAGCGACGAGGACCGCGCCCTGTTCCTGCACGAGATGGGCCAGGACGAACCCGGTCTGAACCGCCTGATCCGTGCCGCCTTCAAGCTGCTGGGCCTGCAGACCTACTTCACTGCCGGCGTAAAGGAGGTGCGCGCCTGGACCATCCATATTGGCGACACCGCACCGCAGGCGGCCGGCGTGATCCACGGCGACTTCGAGCGCGGCTTCATCCGCGCCCAGACCATCGCTTTTGACGAGTACATCGCCCACAAGGGCGAGCATGGCGCCAAGGAGGCCGGCAAGATGCGCTCGGAAGGCAAGGAGTACGTGGTCAAGGACGGCGACGTGCTCAACTTCCTGTTCAACGTCTGAGCGGCCGATCCGGGCTGTGCCGGCATTTCGAAGACCCTTGTGAAGCGCTCTTCAGCATGGTTTCAGGCGATTTTCCGACGGTTCCCGGCGTCGGATGGTCACTGAATGCTACATAAAAGATAGCGTCATCCGATCATCGGCAGCTTGCCCGGGAAGACCCAGAGCAGACTGGCGGTCATGATCACGTAGCGCGCCAACTTGCCGACGGCCATGTAGGCCAAGCAGGGCCAGAACGGCAGCTTGAGCCAGCCGGCCACCGCGCACAGCGGATCGCCCACTGCGGGCAGCCAGGCCAGCAGGCAGGCCTTGGGGCCGAGCTTCTCCAGCCACTCCAGCGCCTTGATGTGCGTGGCCGAGTGACGGTATTTGTCGACGACTTCGTGGGCGCCCAGGCCCATCCACCAGGTCAGTGCACCGCCCAGGGTATTGCCGGCGGTGGCCACCAGCACGGCGGACCAGAACAGGTCGGGGTTGAGCTTGACCAGCCCGAAGACGGCCGGTTCGGAGCCCATCGGCAGCAGGGTGGCCGAAACGAATGCGACCACGAACACCGTGCTCAGGCCGTACTCGGGCAGGGCAAGCTGGGTGAGAAGGTGTTGCAGCCAGGCTTCCATGGAGGTCAGTGTAGCGGTGGCGCCCTCGAAGCCGAGATGGCGTGCCGGCCCGCATTTCAATTGCTGAAAAATTGGGCATATACAATTCCGTCACCGAACCTCGCCGCCCCAGCCCTTTCCCCCCTTTCCTGCCTGCACGCGCCAATGAACATCGGACCGCATGTCCTGCCGAACAACGTGTTTGTCGCGCCGATGGCGGGCGTCACGGACCGGCCGTTCCGCCAGTTGTGCCGGGAGTTCGGTGCCGGCCATGCGGTCAGCGAGATGGTGACCTCACGACGCGACCTCTGGCACACGCTGAAGACGTCGCGGCGCGCCAACCACGACGGCGAGCCCGGGCCGATCGCGGTGCAGATCGCCGGCACCGACGCACCGATGATGGCCGAGGCCGCGGCCTTCAACATCGACCGGGGCGCGCAGATCATCGACATCAACATGGGCTGCCCGGCCAAGAAGGTCTGCAACAAGTGGGCCGGTTCTGCCCTGATGCAGGACGAGCCTTTGGCGCTCTCGATCATCGAGGCGGTGGTCGCGGCCTGCGCTGCGCAAGGCGTACCGGTGACGCTGAAAATGCGCACCGGCTGGTGCCAGAGCGAGAAGAATGCGGTGCGACTGGCGCGTGCCGCCGAGTCGGCTGGCGTGGCGCTCGTGACGGTGCACGGGCGCACGCGCGAGCAGGGCTACAAAGGCGAGGCGGAATACGAAACCATTGCCGCCGTGAAGGCCGCGTTGCGGGTGCCGGTGGTGGCCAACGGCGACATCGACTCGCCGCACAAGGCTCGGGCGGTGCTGCAGGCCACGGGCGCCGACGCCGTCATGGTCGGCCGCGCGGCGCAGGGCCGCCCCTGGATCTTTCGCGAGATCAACCACTTTCTGAACACAGGGGAGCTGTTGGCGCCGCCACTGGTGGCCGAGGTGCGCCGCGCGCTGTTGGAGCACCTGCACGATCACTACAGCCTGTACGGTGCCTATACCGGTGTGCGCTCGGCTCGAAAGCACATTGCCTGGTATGTCCGCGAACTGCCCGGCGGCGACGCGTTCCGCAGCCGCATGCTGGCCATCGACGACTGTGAGCAGCAGGTTCAGGCAGTGGCCGTTTTTTTTGATGCGCTGGGCGCCGCGATGGACCGTTTGGCAGCGAACCGCCGTGTCGGACCCGACCACATGGATCAAGCCTTACTGGAAAACGCTGAATGAGCAACAAGACCATCGACGAATGCGTGCGTGCCAATCTGGAGACCTATTTCCGCGACCTGCATGGCACCGAACCGGGCGGCATGTACGACATGCTGATCAGGGCGGTTGAAAAACCCTTGCTCGATGTCGTGATGGAGCAGGCGCAGCAGAACCAGTCCCGAGCTGCCGAATGGCTGGGCCTGAACCGCAACACGCTGCGCAAGAAGCTCGTCGAACACAAGTTACTCAAGTGACGTCGCGCGTCACTCACCCCGCCATGAATGCACTGATTTCCGTATCCGATAAGACCGGTGTTGTTGACTTCGCCCGGGCCCTGCACGCGCTGGGCATCAAGCTGATTTCCACCGGCGGCACCGCCAGGCTGCTGGCAGAGCAGGGCCTGCCGGTAACCGAGGTGGCGCAAGTCACCGCATTTCCCGAGATGCTTGATGGCCGCGTGAAGACGCTGCATCCCAAGGTCCATGGCGGCCTGCTGGCGCGGCGCGATGTGCCGGAGCATATGGCGGCACTTGCTGCGCAAGGCATCGACACCATCGACCTCCTGGTGGTCAACCTGTACCCGTTCGAGGCCACGGTGGCCAAGGCTGGCTGCACGCTGGCCGACGCGATCGAGAACATCGACATCGGCGGTCCGGCCATGGTGCGCAGCGCCGCCAAGAACTGGGCCGATGTGGGCGTGCTGACCGATGCTTCGCAGTACCCGGCGGTGCTCGAAGAGCTCCAGGCCAACGGCAAGCTGTCCGCCAAGCTGCGCTTTGCGCTTTCGGTGGCCGCCTTCAACCGCATCGCCCAGTACGACGGCGCGATTAGTGACTATCTGTCGTCCGTCACATTTGAAGAGAACAAGCTGTCCGAGGCTTATGTGCCCGCGCGTTCGCTGTTCCCTGGCCAGTCCAATGGCCAGTTCATCAAGGTGCAGGATCTGCGCTATGGGGAGAACGCCCACCAGGAGGCCGCGCTGTACCGTGACCTCTACCCGGCGCCGGGTTCGCTCGTCACCGGCGTGCAGTTGCAGGGCAAGGAACTGTCCTACAACAACATCGCCGACGCCGATGCCGCGTGGGAATGTGTCAAGGGCTTCGACGCGCCGGCCTGCGTGATCGTCAAGCATGCCAACCCCTGCGGCGTGGCCGTGGGCAGGGATGCGTTGGAGGCTTACAGCAAAGCGTTCCAGACCGATCCGACCAGTGCCTTTGGCGGCATCATTGCCTTCAACCGCTCGGTAGACGGCGCGGCCGCCCAGCAGGTGAGCAAGCAGTTCGTCGAGGTGCTGATGGCGCCCGATTTCACGCCGGAGGCCCTGGACATCTTCAAGGCCAAGGCCAATGTGCGCCTGATGAAGATCGAGCTGCCCGCAGGGGGTGCCACGGCCTGGGAGCAGGGCCGCAATGCGATGGACGCCAAGCGGGTGGGTTCGGGCCTGCTGCTGCAGACCGCGGACAACCACGAAATGGCACTGGCCGATCTCAAGGTGGTGACAAAGGTGCAGCCCACGGCCGGGCAGTTGCAAGACCTGCTGTTCGCCTGGAAGGTGGCCAAGTACGTCAAGAGCAACGCGATTGTCTTCTGCGCCAACGGCATGACCATGGGCGTGGGGGCGGGGCAGATGAGCCGGCTGGACTCGGCGCGCATCGCCAGCATCAAGGCCCAGCACGCCGGCCTGTCGCTGGCCGGTACCGTCGTGGCGAGCGACGCCTTCTTCCCGTTCCGTGACGGCCTGGATGTGGTGGTGGATGCAGGCGCAACCTGCGTGATCCAGCCAGGCGGCTCCATGCGCGACCAGGAGGTTATCGACGCGGCCGACGCACGCGGCGTGGCAATGGTGTTCAGCGGGGTGCGGCACTTCCGCCATTGAGAATCTGGCAACGCCCCTCGCGGGGGCCCGCGGCAGGCAAAAGGCGGCTCATAAGCCGCCTTTTTGCATTCAATAGACTGCTTCCCAGCGTCAAATGGTCACATAGTGCTACTGAAGTTATAGTAATTTGAAGACTTCACGCGCCAGGCTGACGGTCTCGGCAAGGTCCGCGTCCTTGTGTGCGGCGCTGACGAAACCCGCTTCGTAGAGCGCTGGCGCTATGTAAACGCCACGGTCCAGCAGGCCATGAAACAGCTGGTTGAATCGTGCGCCGTCGGTTTTCATGACCTGCGGATAGTTCTGCGGCAGCGCATCAAGCAGGAAGAAGCCGAACATGCCGCCTTCGCTGTCGGCGCTGAACGCCAGGCCTTCCGCAGCGGCTGCGTTGCTCAGGCCGTCGACCAGCAAGCGGGTCTTGCGTGTCAACTCGTCGAAGAATCCCGGCTGGCTGATTTCACGCAAGGTGGCCAGGCCGCAGGCGGTGGCGACCGGGTTGCCCGACAGCGTGCCCGCCTGGTACACCGGGCCGAGCGGAGCCATCTGCTCCATGAGGTCGCGCCGTCCGCCAAATGCGGCCAGGGGCATGCCGCCACCGATCACCTTGCCCATCACCGTGATATCGGGCTGGAAGCCGGCAATGTCGCGCGAATAAACGCTCTGCGCGCCGCCGAGCGCCACTCGGAAACCGGTCATGACTTCATCAAACACCAGCAGCGCGCCGTGTTCTGTGCAGAGCTCGCGGCAGCGCCGCATGAAAGGCACCGAGGTGCGCACAAAGTTCATGTTGCCGGCGATCGGCTCGATCATCACGCAGGCCAGCTCCGGCCCGTGCAGCGCGAAGGCCTCTTCCAGTTGCGCGAGGTTGTTGTATTCGAGCACCAGCGTGTGCTGGACGACCTCGGGCGGCACGCCAGCACTGGTCGGATTGCCAAACGTGGCCAGCCCTGAGCCGGCCTTGACCAACAGCGCATCGGCGTGGCCGTGGTAACAGCCCTCGAACTTGATGAACTTGCTGCGGCCGGTGGCGCCGCGGGCCAGCCGGATCGCACTCATTGCGGCCTCGGTGCCCGAACTGACCAGCCGGACCATCTCCAGCGAAGGCACCCGACGGATGATCTCCTCGGCCAGTTCAATTTCACGTTCGGTCGGTGCGCCAAACGAAAACCCGTCCAGCGCCGCCTTCTGCACGGCTTCCAGCACCGCCGGGTGGCCGTGGCCCAGGATCATCGGACCCCAGGAGCCGATGTAGTCGATGTAGCGCTGGTCGTTCGCATCCCAGAAATAGGGCCCTTGGGCACGTTTCACAAAGCGCGGCGTACCGCCCACGGCCCGGAAGGCGCGCACCGGCGAGTTGACCCCGCCGGGGATGACCTGGCGGGCGCGCTCGAACAGGTTCACGTTGGCATCAGTGTTTGGTTTCATTGAAGGGCATTTCGTAAAGGTCGGGGGCTGCGGCACTTTCATCATCCTCGGCATCGTCGTCCTCGGGTTGGGCCCAGAAAAGGCGGTCCGGAACGACCGCGCCCATGCCGGGCCGAAAACCCGCGTCCAGGCAACGGTCCAGATAACTCAGCGCTTCGCTGGTGGCTTCCGAGAGGTCGCTTCCGGCTCCGATCAGTGCGGCCAGCGCGGCCGCCAGTGTGTCGCCGGCGCCCGCGAAAGAGGCATCGAATCGCTCGAACTTCTCGCTGCCCATGACGGTCTGCGGTGTGGCCAGCACGTTCTCGATGAACTGGTCGGGCAGAACAATGCCGGTGACCAGCACGTAGGAAACGCCCATCTCGGCTGCCGCCTTGGCGATGTCGCGCGCACTCGGGCTCTTGTCCGACGTCCAGTCCGGCAACAGCCAGCGCCACAAGGTACTGTGGTTTCCTACCAACACGGTGGTTTGTGGCAACAGCAGTTCGCGGACCGCATCCTGGTAGGTGTCGATCTGCCCCTCCTCCCACCAGGAAAGGTCGGGCATCCAGGCAATCAACGGGACCTCGGAATAGTCGGAGGCCAGTTCGGCAATCGCGCTGACATTCTCGGGGCTTCCGGCAAAACCGACCTTGATGACCTGCACCGGCGCATCCTCGAGGATGGCTCGCGCCTGCTCGGCGACCGCCTCCTCCTCAAAGGCGAAGAAATCGAAGATCCGGGTGGTATCGCGGACATAGGCGCCCGTGACCACCGGCAAGGCATGACCGCCGACCGATGCAATGGACAGGACGTCACCGGTCACTCCACCGGCACCCGTAGGGTCGCTGGCGTTGAACACCAGAACGCTGGGCGGCGCAGCGTCCTCGGAGGTTGGCGTCAAGGGTTCCGGGGAGGGAGGCGGTTTCGGGTTTGTCATGAGCCTGAAAGCGGGCGTAACACGGTGTCAATGGCCGGGATCAGCCGTCTTGCCTCTATACAATGATTGCATTCTATGTGAAGGCCTTTTAAGCTGTGACCAATTCGACGAAGACGTGGATGTGCCTGATTTGCGGGTGGATTTATGACGAAGCTGCAGGCGCACCGGATCACGGGATCGCGCCCGGTACGCTTTGGGCCGATGTCCCCATGAACTGGACGTGTCCCGAATGCGGTGCCCGCAAGGAAGACTTCGAGATGGTGGAAATCTGAGGCCTGGCCCGGACTTCGGTCCGGGACGATGCGGGAACCGAAACATAGCCAGGAGTGCAATGCAGTGAGTTCGACTGGATCGGGATACAAGGTGCTGGTCATCGATGACAGCAACACGATACGCCGCAGTGCGGAGATTTTCCTCAAGCAGGGTGGGCATGAAGTGTTGCTCGCCGAGGATGGTTTCGATGCGCTGGCAAAGATCAATGACTTCCGCCCCGACATGATCTTCTGTGACATCCTGATGCCGCGCCTGGATGGTTACCAGACCTGCGCGATCATCAAGAAAAACGTGAATTTTTCCTCGATTCCTGTGGTCATGCTTTCATCCAAGGATGGCGTGTTCGACAAGGCTCGAGGTCGTATGGTGGGGTCGCAGGACTACCTGACCAAGCCGTTTACCAAGGATCAACTGCTTCAGGCCGTCGCGCAGTTCGGTTCCGCCAATCAAGGAGTAATGTGATGACCATCCAGAAAGTGTTGATCGTTGACGATTCGAAGACTGAGTTGATGCACCTGACGGGCCTGCTCCAGAAGAACGGCTTTTCCGTGAAGACGGCCGAAAACGCCGAAGATGCCTTTCGTCGATTGGCCGAGGAAAAACCCGACCTGATCCTGATGGATGTGGTGATGCCGGGGCAGAACGGATTTCAGCTGACGCGGGCGATATCCCGCGACCCGCTCTACAAGGACGTTCCCATCTTCATGTGCACCAGCAAGACGCAGGAGACCGATCGGGTGTGGGGTTTGCGTCAAGGGGCGAGAGACTACATCACCAAGCCGGTTGAAGTCACCGATCTGCTGGCAAAGATCAGCGCCCTGAACTGATCGTCCGCCCATGGCCAGTCGTGAAGCACTCCGGGCCTTTCAGAGCCGCCTTGCCAACCGGTTGCAGGAGGCACGCACAACAGGCGCAGCTGCAGCTTGGCTTGCCGTCGAGGCCGCGGACGCCAGATACCTGTTTCCACTCAATCACGCAGGCGAAATTTTTCCATGGCGGACGGTTCAGGCTGTTCCGCACGCCCGGGATTGGTTCCTTGGCGTCGTCAACCTGCGCGGCGGCGTCAGCGGCGTCGTTGATCTTGGGGCGTTTGTGAAGCATGCGCCGCCGTCACATCGCAGTGATCTGGCGCAGAGCCAGTGCCGGCTTGTGGCATTCAGCGATGCCCTGAACATCAATTGCGTGGTTCTGATCGACAAGCTGCTGGGGCTGAAAAGCGTCGAGTCGTTTGTTGCTTCAAATCCGCCTGCCGCTGATGCCCCGGAGTTTTTCGGTCACAGCTATGTCGATTCGCAAGGTGCCGCGTGGCAGGAAATCAATCTGCAGGCACTTTCTCTCAATCCCCAGTTTCTCAGCATCAGTGCTTAAGTCCCAGGAAGGGTGTCACCATGTCCGTAATTGACCAGATCAACAAGCTTCTAGGCAAGAACGCCTCGCCCGCGCAGGCGCCGACCGATGCATCGCCGGCTGCAGAGGTGTTCGGCGACCAGGACCGGGCAGACGACCGCATGCCTGCTGCAGAAAGCGGGCAATTCAGCACGGCGGACTTTCCCGACAGCAAGATAGCGCTTGGCGCGGGCGGCAATGAAGGGGGCGGCAATGAAGGGGCGGCCGAGCTGCTCACTCTGCCAGTGTTGGGTACCCGCAGCATCGTTCAGCATCAGCGGATTCTGGCTGTGTTGCTGGGCACAGCCCTCGTGATTCTGACCGGCGTGACTTTCTTCGCGCTCAATCAGGCCGACAAGGTTGCCCAACAGGTGGCGGCAACCGGTCAGGCATTGATGCAGTCGCAGCGGCTGGCCAAATCGGTTTCACAGGCGCTGGTGGGCAGTCCCCAGGCTTTTCCGGATGTCCGTGAGAGCGCCGGCGTCCTGGCCAAGACCGTGCGTGGCTTGCGCGACGGTGATTCCGAATCGGGTCTCAAGGAAGTGCCACAGGCGGAAATGGGTGATGTCGACAAGGCCATTCCCCTGGTTGACCGGGCCGAGAAGAGTGCCAACACCGTGATGAGCCAGCAAAAGATCCTGACCCAGGTGGGCACCGCGCTGCGCACGATCAACCGGCAGTCGTCCGACCTCCTGGAGATCGCGGAAACCATTTCTTCCCTGAAGCTGCAGCAGAACGCTGCCGCCGCGGAGATTTCAGCGTCTGGTCAGCTGGTGATGTTGACGCAACGTATCGGCAAGTCGGCCAACGAATTCCTGACGATGGAAGGCGTGAGCCCCGAGGCTGTCTTCTTGCTGGGCAAAGACCTGAATTCGTTCAAGGAAATTGGCCAGGGGCTGCTTGATGGCAGCCCTGAGCTTCGTCTGGCCGGTTCCAAGGATCCCCAGACACGGGAACGGCTTGAAGCATTGCTCAAGCTCTATGAGGACACACGGGGTCAGGCGGGCGCAATCCTGGGCAACCTTCAGGGCCTGGTTTCCGCGCGCGAGGCGCAGGCCTCGATCGTTGCCGACAGCGAGCCGCTGCGCCGGGTACTTGAAGACCTGCAGGCCAAACTGTCGGCGCGTACGGGCCTCGGCGCTGGCGCCTTGGCCATCCTTTTGCTATCCGCGTTGCTGGCCCTTCTGTTCGCGGGCGGATTGGCCTATGTCCAGCTGCAGGACAGCCGTCAGCGTCAGCGGGTTGCGGAAAGCCAGCGCCTGGACGCTGAACGTCAGGAACAGGAAGCCAAACGCGTCAATGACGCCAACCAGGCCGCCATTCTGCGTTTGATGAACGAGCTGCAGACGGTGGCCGAGGGTGACCTGACGCAGGAAGCCACCGTGACCGAAGACATCACGGGCGCCATCGCCGACTCGGTGAACTACACCGTCGAGGAACTTCGCATGCTGGTCGGCAACGTTCAGAACACGGTCACCCGGGTGGCGCAGACGACGTCGCAGGTGGAGAACACGTCGACCGAACTGCTGGCAGCCTCGACCGAGCAGCTGCGTGAAATTCGCGAAACCGGCCAGTCGGTGCTGGACATGGCGGCCCGAATCAACGTGGTGTCATCGCAGGCCCAGGAATCGGCTTCGGTGGCGCGCAATTCTCTGATGGCCGCGGAGTCGGGCCTGTCCGCAGTGCAGAATGCGATCGGCGGTATGAACTCCATCCGCGACCAGATCCAGGAAACGTCCAAGCGGATCAAGCGGCTGGGCGAATCGTCCCAGGAGATCGGTGAAATCACCGAACTGATTTCGGACATTACCGAACAGACCAACGTGCTGGCCTTGAACGCCGCCATTCAGGCAGCGTCTGCCGGCGAAGCCGGGCGCGGCTTCTCGGTGGTTGCGGAAGAAGTGCAACGACTCGCTGAACGCTCTGCCGACGCGACGCGCCAGATCTCCGCGCTGGTGAAGGCGATTCAGACCGACACGCAGGACGCGGTTGCGGCCATGGAGCGTTCGACGCAGGGCGTGGTCGAGGGAGCCAGGCTGTCGGACAACGCCGGTACGGCGCTAACGGAGATCGACCGTGTGTCGCGTCAGCTGGCGGACCTGATCGCTCAGATCTCAGACTCCGCTTCGCGCGAAGCTGTTTCGGCGAACGAGGTGGCCGGAAACATCCAGCACATCTTCGCTGTGACCGAGCAGACCGGCGAAGGCACACGCTCCACGGCCAATCAGGTGCGCGAACTGTCACGAATGGCCGAAGAACTTCGCGAATCGGTTGCGCGATTCAAGATCGCCTGATCCGCGACTTTAGTTGACCCTCGCCCCTAACTTGCGGAGTTCGCCCAGTCATGCAAATTGAAGACGCTGTCGATGGGGCCGGTTCGGTTGCCGGTGTGGCGGACCTGGGGCCCTTGGCTTGGGTGCTCGATGAGCTGCGCAAGTCGCTGGAAGTCGCCAACAAGTCGTTGAAACGGTATGTGCGGGACGCTGAGGCCGCGCGGGGAACAGACTTGGCCTCGGTCGATGCGAGCCAGCTGCGCATGGCCCGTCAGCACATGCATCAGGCGGTTGGCGCCCTTGAAATGGTCGGTCTGCTCGCTCCGGCGCACATGCTCCGGGCCATGGAGGCAGCCGTTCAGCAGTTCGTGCAACGCCCGGAGCGCTGCAACGAAGCCTCTGCGGCCCTTCTCGAGCGCGCGAGTTTTGCCTTGCTGGAGTATCTGGACGTCATCATGGGCGGCGTCCAGGAGTCGGCGGTTGGCCTCTTCCCTCAATACCGTGATGCACAGGTGCTCGCGGGCGCTGAGCGCATCCATCCAGCCGACCTGTGGCCGGTTGAATGGCGATGGATTCGGCCTGATGTCGATCTCGACGGGGCGGTTTCCCTCGCCGGGGATGGTTCCGATCGCGGCCGCATGGATCAAGCCGTTTTGCGGCTCATGCAGAAGGGCGACACCACAGCCGCGGCGGAATTGCGTGACCTGAGCCTGGCTGTGGTGAAGCTGAATCCCCAAGGCGCGGAGGGAGTCTTCTGGATTCTCTGTTCGGGCTTTTTCGAGGCCGTCGCATCCGGCTCGCTTCCGGTGGATCTGTATGTCAAGCGGGCCGCATCCCAGGTTCTGATGCAATTTGCGGCCGAACCCCGCGGCGAACGGCATGTATCGGAGCGAATGGCCAAGGAGCTGCTGTTCTTCTGCGCACAGGCCTTGCCGGAAACCGGCCCGAAAACCCGGCACCTGGAGGCTGTTCGCAAGGCATATGACCTTGGCCGTTTTGTACCGGTGGACTACGAGTCCCGCCGGTATGGACGCTTTGATCCTGCCGTAGTCGCTCAGGCTCGCAAACGCATCGAAGCGGTCAAGGAAGCATGGTCTGCGCTGGCCGGTGGCGACGTCGTACGGCTCAAGAATATCGCGGACCAGTTCGGTCTGGTCGCGGACTCCATCATCAAGCTGCACCCACGCAGCGAGCGGCTGGCCGGCGGACTGAAGCACGCTGCCGAAGTCACGCAGCGCTCAGGCAAGGCGCCAGCAGCTGAAGTGGCTCTCGAAGTGGCCACGGCCGTGCTGTATCTGGAGGCCGCGCTGACCGACCGAAACCAGGATGAACGCGAACTGGCACAGCGCACCGATCGCCTGGCTGAACGTCTCGAGCAGGTCTGTGGCGGAAACAGCGCCGAACCGCTGGAAGCATGGATGGAGGAGTTGTATCGGCGTGTCAGTGACCGGCAGACCATGGGGACCGTGGTCGGGGAATTGCGCGCGACCCTGTCGGAAGCCGAAAAGGCGTTGGACCAGTTCTTCCGCAACCCGGACGATACGACCGCCCTCACGCCGGTTCCTGGCTTGCTGGCACAGATGCGGGGTGTGCTATCGGTGCTGGGGCTGGATCAGGCTTCGCAGGCGGTTGTCAGCATGCGCGACAACGTCGAGGAGATGCTGGTCACGAAGGTCGACGTCGAGCTCGCGCCAATGGCGGGGACTTTTGACCGGCTGGGAAACAATCTGGGTGCCCTCGGATTGTTGATCGACATGCTCAATTACCAGCCGGCTTTGGCCAAGAAGCTGTTTGTCTTCGATCCCGAACTGGGCGAACTGAGACCCGTGATGGGCCGCGCCACAACCAACGGGACGATCGGGTTGCCGGCATCCGATCATCCGGTGCTGCCCGTGTCTCAAGAGACCACGCGGGACGGCCAAGGCGCCGCTTCCCAATTTCTGGGCGACGCGAGTGCCGCGTCACTGGGGCCAGACTGGGCGTTGGACCTTGCTTTGCCCGGACCCATTCCTGATGAAGTCCGCGAACTCGCCAGGCAGGAAGTTGGCTCAGTGGAAGGCGTGCTGCCAGACATGGGTCTGCCGCCGATGGCGGTCGAACCGAGCGAGGGTTCAGGGCACGAGGCGTCCCGGGTCGAGGTCACAGAAATTGACGAAGACGATCTCCAGGACATCTTCCTTGAAGAGGCAAACGAAGTCATTGCCAATGGCCTTGAAGCGTTGGATCTGCTGGCGATCGATCCGCATGACCTGACGCAGCAGACCACCCTTCGGCGTGCCTTCCATACGCTCAAGGGCAGTTCGCGCATGGTCGGCCTGATGGAGTTCGGCGAGGCCGCATGGTCGCTGGAGCAACTGCTGAATGCCTGGCTGTCGGAACAGAAGCCCGCGAGTCCCGATCTGTGTGGTCTTTCCCGCGAAGCCCTGCTGGCCTTCCAGACCTGGGTCAGTGATATCTCGCATGCAACGGCGAGCCATTGGAGTGCGGCAGTGTTCCGCACTGCGGCCGACGCCCTGAGGAAAGACAACATCCGCCTGCCACTGGAACTTCAATCTGGGCCCCCCGCTGAGCTTGTCGAAGTGACCCAAGTCGAGGTTGATCCCGGGACACCGGCGCTCGAAGAGATCCCCGATGCGGAGTTTTCTGAGATCACCGATCTTGCGCCGATGGTGGAGGAGTCGATACCGGCTGAATCCATGGCGCTGGAGGAGCCTGATCTGGCCGGATACCTGGACGCGACGGCTTCGGGGCCCCTGGAGCCCATCGACGTGCCCGGCGCGCAGGAGATCGTTTCGATTGAGGTCGATTTCGACAGCTTGGCGGAACTGGTCCCGGTTTCCGCGACCCAGGCCGAAGGCGGCGTTGTCGAGCCGCTGGTGGCCATGGAGGAAATACCACTTGCCGAGCCGGAGCGGGATCTCGTGCCGCCGGTTTCGGACATGGTGGAGGAGGAGCAGATCAAGGTGATCGGCTCCCTGCGCATCGGTATTCCGTTGTACAACGTGTACCTGAATGAAGCAGACGAGTGGTCCCGTCGCTTGTCGAACCAACTGTCGGAATGGTCGCTTGAAGTCCATCGACCGGTGCCATCCGACGCAGAGGCGCTCGCCCACTCACTTGCGGGAAGTTCCGCGACCGTGGGTTTCTCCTCACTCTCCGACATGGCACGGGCGCTTGAGCATGCCCTACAACACATGGCGGGTCAACAGGGTGGCACGGACCACCAGGGGCGCGTGTTCAGGGAAGCCGCGGAGGACATACGCCGGCTGCTCCACCAATTCGCCGCAGGCTTCCTGAAAGAGCCGAATCCCTTCATTCTGGAAGAGTTACGGGCACTTGAATTTGGCGACGCGGTATTTGCAAGCCAGGTGGTCGAGGCGCCGGTTTTCCCTCTGGAGCCGGCGCAGACCTTGGCAGCACCGCTTGTGGAAGACATGCAGCCGGTGGCCCCGACTGCCGAGTCATTCGCAGAACCGGCCGTCAGCGATAGTTTGCATGATGACGTGCTGGACGCGACGATGCCGGTTGAGGGTGTCGAACCCGCACCAGCGCCGGTGCCGGTGGAGGTCAGGCCTCCCGAGGTGCTGCCGGTGGCTGAAATTTTCGCGCAGCGCGCGTTCGAAGGCCAGACCAGTGAAACCGACGATATCGATCTCGTCGATGTGCTCGATCCGGACCTCTTTCCAATTTTCGAGGAAGAAGCGGGCGAGCTGCTGCCACAGCTGGGCGGCGCCCTGCGCCAGTGGAGCGCCAGACCTGAGAACGTGACCGCACGCGGCGAGGTATTGCGCGCTTTGCATACGCTCAAGGGCAGTGCGCGCCTGGCCGGTGCGTTGCAACTCGGTGAAATGGCGCACCGGATGGAGTCCGAAATCGAAGCGATCGGCTCTGGCGATATTCACGGTGAAGATGTCGCCCCGTTGATGGCTCGGCTCGACGCGATCGAGGGGAAATTCGAAGCGTTGCGCAAGATCAACCTGCAGACCTTCATGCCCGAACTGCTTGAGCCAATGGCGTCGGCATTGGTTCAGGAGGCCCCCGTGTTCGCGGCGCCCGGGACCGAAGAGGCGCCCGTCGAGCGGGGTGTCATTGCCCAGCCGTCGCCCATGCTGGTCGCGCCAGTGCGGGCAGCGGCCAATCAGGTGGTCCGCGTCCGGGCCCAGTTGCTGGACCGGATGGTGAACCAGGCTGGCGAGGTCATGATCACCCGTTCGCGTCTGGAAGCCGAGATGACCCAGCTTCGGGACTCGCTACAGGACCTGACCGGCAACCTGGATCGTTTGCGGCACCAACTGCGTGACATCGAATTGCAAGCCGAAAGCCAGATGCAGTCCCGCATGGCGCAGGCCAAGGACTCACAGCAGAACTTTGACCCACTGGAGTTTGACCGCTTCACGCGGGTGCAGGAATTGACCCGCATGATGGCGGAATCGGTCAACGACGTGGCCACGGTGCAGCGCAATCTGCAGCGCACGGTGGACGCCACGGAAGACGATCTGGTCGCCCAGGCGCGCCAGACCCGGGCACTGCAGCAGGATCTGCTGCGCACCCGCATGATGGAGTTCGAGGGCATTTCCGAACGCCTGTACCGGGTCGTGCGGCAGGCGTCCAAGGACACCGCCAAACAGGTCAAGCTCGACATCAACGGAGGCTCGATTGAAATGGACCGGGGCGTGCTCGATCGCATGACGGCGGCATTCGAGCACCTGCTGCGCAATTGTGTCGTTCACGGCATAGAAGAACCGTCCGTGCGCACCAGTGCGGGCAAGGATTCTGTCGGGACGATCACGATCGATCTGCAGCAAGCCGGCAATGACGTGTCGGTGAGCTTCACCGATGATGGCGCGGGGCTGGACCTGCCCCGGATTCTGGAGAAGGCCATACAGCACGGCCTGGTTCCTGCCGATCAGACCCTGTCGGACGAGGAAGTCGCCAGTCTGGTGTTCATGCCGGGATTCACCACAGTCACCGAAGTGACCGAGCTCGCCGGGCGCGGGATCGGCATGGATGTCGTGCGCTCTGAAGTCCAGGCGCTCGGTGGCCGTATCGAGACATCAACCCAGCAAGGGCGAGGCACCAGTTTCAAGCTGGTGCTCCCGCTGACCACGGCGGTGACGCAGGTTGTCGTCATGCGCTCGGGGACAATCTCCTTGGGCGTTCCGGCCAACCTGGTTGAACTGGTGCGGCGGGTGACGGCCCGAGAACTGCAGCAGGCTTACAGCGATGGTTTCATCGACTTTGCCGGTGAGTCGGTGCCTTTCTTCTGGTCGGGCGCCTTGCTCCAGTCTTCGGCCCACAGCGTTGAACCTACCGCGAAAACGATGCCTATCGTCGTGTTTCGCAGCGCCTCGCAACGGGTTGCCGTTCACCTGGACGAGATTCTGGGCAACCAGGAAGCGGTGGTCAAGAACCTGGGTCCCCAGCTGTCCAGGCTCCCGGGCCTGGCCGGCATGACCGTGCTGGCATCCGGAGCGGTGATTCTGATCTACAACCCGGTGGCATTGGCCGCCGTCTATGGCGAGCAGGCACGACAACTCAGTGGGTCGAGCGGGCGCCCGTCAGAAGGTGCGGCATCCGATACTGGTGCGACAGCACCGGCGCTTAGCGCACCGGTTTCAGAAGTGCCGCTGATTCTCGTCGTCGACGACTCCATCACAGTGCGCCGCGTCACGCAGCGCCTGTTGCAGCGCGAGGGCTATCGAGTTGCCTTGGCCGCCGACGGGCTGCAGGCACTGGAATGGCTGCAGGACGAGCGTCCCGCGGTTGTCCTTTCAGACATTGAAATGCCGCGCATGGACGGTTTCGATCTGGCCCGCAACATTCGCGCCGACGCACGCCTGAAGATGCTGCCGATCATCATGATTACCTCCCGCATCGCCGAAAAGCACCGCGAGCATGCCACAGCGCTGGGCGTCAATCACTATCTGGGCAAGCCTTATTCCGAAGAAGAGTTGCTCAGCCTGGTGCGGCGTTATACGCAAGAGATCGTGAGCGCCTGAGTCATCTCTTGCGTGGTTTTGCCGGCTGCCCGTCGACCTTGCGGATGACGGCATAGCGGTTCAACGTCGTTTCGCGGGCTTCGGCGTGGGAGACCAGAGGCGTCGGGTAGTCCCGTCCCAGTTCCACGCCGGCCGCCAGCAAGGTTTCGGGATCAGATTCCCAAGGCGCGTGCAGCGCGTTTGCAGGCAGCCTGGCAAGTGACGGCAGATAGCGGCGGATGAACCGGCCCTCGGCATCGAACTTTTCGCTCTGGCTTACCGGATTGAAGATGCGAAAGTAAGGCTGGGCGTCACATCCGGTGGAACTGGACCATTGCCAGCCTCCGTTGTTTGAGGCGAGGTCGTAGTCATTGAGGTGCGCCGCGAAATAGCGCTCGCCCCGGCGCCAGTCAATGCCAAGGTCCTTGACCAGAAAGCTCGCCGCGATCATGCGCAACCGATTGTGCATATAGCCTGTCTGGTTGAGTTGCGCCATCGCCGCATCGACGATGGGATAGCCGGTGCGCCCTTCGCACCAGGCCGCGAAAAGCCGATCTGCATGCTTTCCATGTTCCCAGTGAATCGCGTCATATTCCGGCTTGTAGCTGCGTGTGACCACGTGCGGAAAGTGGGCCAGCACCTGCGCATAGAAATCACGCCAGATCAGTTCACCCAGCCAGACGCGGGCGCCCTCGCTGGCCGCATCCGCACGCTCGTGCGCGGCTGCGGCCAATTGGCGAATCGAGACGGTGCCAAACCGCAGGTGGACGCCGAGGTAGCTGGGGCCCTTGATCCCGGGGAAGTCCCGGGTCTCGTGGTAGTGGTCCATGCGTGCCAGAAACTCTTTGAAGAGTTGCTGACCCCCCGCCGCACCGGTCGGCAGCCTGAGTTCGGTCAGGTTGGTGGTCTCGAATCCGAAGGCTTCCAGCAAAGGGACCGGGTGGCGGTACGGTTCTGGTCGCTGCGCCAATGCCAGCGCATGCTTTTGCACAGGAAAGGGCTTGAGGTAGTAAGGGTCGACCTTCTTGAGCCAGGCATTGCGGTAGGGCGTGAACACGCCATAGGGCGTGCCATTCGCAGTCAGGATTTCGTCGCGCTCAAACACGACATGGTCCTTGTAGGTGTGCAGCGCAATCCCCTCGTCAGCCAAGGCGCCGCGCACGATGGCGTCGCGTTCGATCGCCTGCGGCTCATAGTCATGGTTGGCAAAGACCGACTCGACGCCCAGGCTAAGGGCCAGCCGAGGAATTTCCTGGCGCGCCACGGCATGGCGGACGATGAGGCCGGCGTGTTCCTGAGCTGCCAGTTTGCGCAAGTCCTCGTCCAGGGCCACGAGCGACTCCCGGATGAACTCGACGCGCCGATCGGCCCGCGGAAGTGGATCCAGGATCTCCTGATCCAGGACGAACACGCAATGCACTTGCGCGCAATTCCTGAGCGCGTGATGGAGCGCAGCATTGTCCTGGGCGCGAAGATCACGCCGGAACCACATCAGCCCCTTGTGAAAAGCCTTGGATCTGTTCACCGCTAAAATTCCCTCATGCCGGCCGATTCTGCTCCCATCAACCTGACGCATCATTTCCTGATCGCCATGCCCGGGTTGCAGGACGAGGCATTCAGCCGCAGCGTCGTCTACCTGTGCGAGCACAGCCAGAACGGAGCGCTTGGCCTGATCATCAACAAACCCTCCGATCTTCACCTGAAACACCTTTTTGACAAGGTGGACCTGCCGTTGCGTCGCGCCGACCTGTCGGATGCGTTGGTTTTTCACGGCGGCCCGGTGCAGACTGAACGGGGCTTCGTGCTTCACGAGCCCCTTGCAGCCGCGCGAAGCGGCGCCGACGATTCAACCTACGCGTCGACCATGGTCATACCCGGCGGCCTGGAAATGACGACGTCCAAGGATGTGCTGGAAGCACTTTCCACCGGAGCAGGACCCCGGCGCGTGCTGGTTTCTCTTGGCTATTCCGCCTGGGGGGAGGGGCAACTGGAATCCGAACTGGGCGAGAACGCCTGGTTGACGGTTGCGGCTGATCCTGCGGTGATCTTCGACACGCCCATCGAGCAGCGTTATGACCGGGCCTTGGCCCTGCTGGGCCTGCAGGCGTGGATGTTGTCGCCGGACGTGGGGCACGGATGACCGCGGCCGGCGGGGCGCGACCCGGGCTCTCCTGCGGCGGGCTGACAGGCACAGGCCCATGACAGTTGTGCTCCCCCGCGAAGTCCCCGTCCAACTCCAGTCCTTCCTGGCGCTGGATTTCGGGCTCAAGCGCACCGGTGTGGCCACCGGGAACCGCTTGTTGCGCAGCGCCACGCCGCGGGGCACGATTCAGGCAGAAGGCGACGCACGGTTCGCACAGATTGCGGCCCGCATCGGCGAATGGGCGCCCGACGCCTTGGTCGTCGGCATTCCGTTTCATCCGGATGGTGCGGCCCATGAAAACACCCGCCGGGCGCAGCGTTTTTCCCGGCAACTGCAGGGCCGCTTCGGCCTGCCCGTGTTCGAAGTCGATGAGCGCTACAGCACGACCGAGGCTTTGCAGGCCGGCGCGCGCGACGCCGATGCCGCGGCCGCCTGCATCATTCTCGAGCAGTTCCTGAGGACTCTTTCATGAGCAAACCAAGCGACAACCTGCCCGCCGCGGCGGAGCCAGCCGCCCCCGCGGGCGGCGCGGAAGCCTTGCCTCCCGGCCTGGGCCTGGTGCTGGACGCCGAGGCCCTGTATGGCGAACTCCGAAAAGGGGTGCGCGCGCTTTGCACGGCGCAGACGCGGCTGGTGGGCATCACCTCCGGTGGCGCCTGGCTGGCGCAACGCCTTCAGTCCGATCTGGGCCTGCCGGGTACGGCAGGGTCGATCTCATCGGCCATGCACCGCGATGACTTCGCGCGGCGCGGTCTCTCCTCGGGCGGGCAGACCTCGCTGCCGTTCGATGTCAACGGCGCCGAGATCATCCTGCTGGACGATGTCCTGTACACCGGACGAACCATCCGCGCGGTGATCAACGAACTGTTCGACTATGGGCGACCGGCCAGCGTGCGGCTGGTGGTGCTGGTGGACCGCGGCGGGCGGGAACTGCCGATCCAGGCGGATTTTGCTGCCGCAAGAGTGACCATGCCACCGGCCCGGTCGCTGGCGCTGGCGCGCGACGCCAGCGGCGGCTTCAGCTTTCACGTGGAAGGGCACTGAAGATGCTGCACAAACGCAACCCCCAGCTCAACCGCAACGGCGAACTGATCCACCTGTTGTCCACCGAAGGGCTGTCCCGGGACATCCTGACCCATATCCTGGACATGGCCGCCAACTTCGTGAGTGTCAGCGACCGCGAAGTCAAGAAGGTGCCGCTGCTGCGCGGCAAGAGCGTCTTCAACCTGTTCTTTGAAAACTCCACGCGCACACGCACCACTTTCGAAATTGCCGCCACGCGCCTGAGCGCCGACGTGATCAACCTTGACATTGCGCGCTCCTCTGCCGCCAAGGGTGAGTCCCTGCTGGACACCATCGCCAACCTGAGCGCGATGGCTGCAGATATCTTCGTGGTGCGGCACAGCGAGTCCGGCGCACCCTACCTGATTGCGCAGCACGTGGCGCCCCATGTGCATGTGATTAACGCCGGCGATGGCCGGCACGCGCACCCCACCCAAGGCCTGCTGGACATGTACACGATCCGGCATTACAAGAAGGATTTTTCCAATCTGACAGTCGCCATCGTCGGCGACGTTTTGCATTCGCGTGTCGCTCGCTCCGATATTCATGCGCTGACGACGCTGGGCTGCGCCGAGGTTCGCGTGGTCGGGCCCAAGACCCTGGTGCCCGGCGACATGGCGCCGATGGGCGTGCGGGTGTGTCATACGCTGGAGGAGGGCATCCGCGGCTGCGACGTGGTCATCATGCTGCGCCTGCAGAACGAGCGCATGAGCGGCGCGCTGCTGCCGTCGAGCCAGGAGTTCTTCAAGCATTTCGGCTTGACGCCCGAGAAACTGCAGCTGGCCAAAGCCGATGCCATCGTGATGCATCCGGGCCCGATCAATCGCGGCGTCGAGATCGACTCGGCCGTCGTGGACGGCCGGCAAAGCGTGATCCTCCCGCAGGTCACGTTCGGCATCGCGGTGCGCATGGCGGTCATGAGCATCGTCGCCGGCAACGAGGCGTGAGCATGGTCCGGGCGAAACCCTTGCTGTCCTTTGCAGTCCGTGATTCCGTGAAGGAACGAACATGAAAATACTGATCCAGGGCGGACGCGTCATCGATCCGGCGTCCCGGTTTGACGCCATCGCAGACGTTGCGGTCGCGGCGGGCCGCATCCTGTCGATCGGGCCGGCGCCCGCCGACTTCACACCCAACCGGGTGATCCCAGCCGCCGGCTGCGTCGTGGCCCCGGGCCTTGTGGACCTCGCGGTGCGCCTGCGCGAGCCGGGCCACGAGCACGAAGGCATGCTGGAGAGCGAGCTGGCGGCGGCCGTGGCCGGTGGTGTGACCAGCGTGGTCTGTCCACCCGACACCGACCCGGTGCTGGACGAGCCCGGGCTGGTGGAGATGTTGCGTATGCGCGCGGAAAGGCTGCACCAGTCGCGTGTTTTCCCGCTGGGCGCGCTGACCCGTGGACTGCAAGGCGAGGTGCTGACCGAAATGGCGCAGCTGACCGATGCCGGCTGCGTGGGGTTCAGTCAGGCCGACGTGCCGCTGGGCAACACCCAGGTGCTGCAACGGGCCATGCAGTACGCCAGCACCTTTGGCTACAGCGTCTGGCTACGGCCCCAGGAGTTGTACCTGGGGCGCGGCGTGGCCGCCAGCGGACCGCTCGCCACGCGCATGGGCCTCGCCGGCGTGCCGGTGGCCGCCGAGACCATTGCCCTGCACACCATCTTCGAGCTGATGAAGTCGACCGGCGCCCGGGTGCATCTGTGCCGCCTCAGCAGCGCAGCCGGGGTGGACCTGGTGCGCAGGGCTCGCCAGGAGGGTCTGAAACTGACCTGCGACGTCAGCATCAACTCGCTGCACCTGACCGAGAACGACATCGGCTACTTTGACAGCCGCGCCCGCCTGAACCCGCCGCTGCGCCATCAGCGCGACCGCGATGCGTTGCGTGCCGCGCTGGCCGACGGCACGATCGATGCCCTGGTGTCCGATCACACACCGGTGGCTGCCGATGCCAAGACCTTGCCCTTTGCCGAAGCCGAGCCCGGCGCCACCGGGCTCGAGTTGCTGTTGAGCCTGGCCCTCAAGTGGGGGCAGGACAGTGACGTCGGCCTGCTTCGCACCCTTGACGTGCTGACCCACGCTCCGGCGCAGGTGCTCGGCGAGCACCTTGGCGCGGCCCATTCGGGCGTGGGGCAGCTTGTGAACGGCGGCCCGGCCGACGTGGTGGTTTTCGACGCCGCGGCCGAATGGGCGGTGCAGCCGGCGCAACTTCGCAGCCAGGGCCGGCATACGCCTTTTGAAGGTTATGCCGTTCCGGGGCGCGTGCGCTGCACGCTGGTCGCCGGACATGTCGCCCATGGGGCGGCCGACTGAAGCGCGCCCTGCCGCATGAACCGTTTGCGTGCCGTCGGCCGGATGATGCGCGGGTTGCTGCACATCGGCGCCGGCTTCTGGCTGGTTTTTGTCCGGTTCCCGCGCCTGCAAACCACCCATCGTGAGGCGGCCGTGCAGGCCTGGGCCCAGCGCATGCTGGCGGTCTGCGGCATCGGGCTCACCATTCGCGGTGAGCCGCCGGCCAAAGGTCCTTTGCTGCTGGTGGCCAACCATATCTCCTGGCTGGACATCCTGGTGCTGCACGCAGCGCGCCATTGCCGCTTTGTCTCCAAGTCCGATGTGCGCCATTGGCCGCTGATCGGCACGCTGGCCACCGCCTCGGGTACGCTCTACATCGAGCGCGCCTCGCGCCGCGACGCCATGCGGGTGGTGCATCACATGGCGGAAGCCTTGCGTGGGGAGGAGGTGGTTGCCATCTTTCCGGAAGGCACGACGGGCGACGGCATCACCCTGCTGCCATTTCACGCCAACCTGATTCAAGCAGCGATCTCGGCCGACGCGCCGGTGGTGCCGGTGGGCCTGCGCTTTGTGGACGACCTGAGTGGCGACACCAGCCTGGCGCCGTCGTATGTTGGCGACGAGAGCCTGTTGGGCTCTTTCTGGCGCACGCTGTGCGCGCCCGGCATCACCGCGCTGGTCAGCTATGGCGAACCCCAGCGCGCCGAGGGCCGCGACCGCCGGACCTGGGCCCACGACTTGCACGCCACGATCGATGTTCTGCGCGTGCATGGGCCACGGTCCGGGCACCCTGCGCCAATAAAATAGATAGCAAACTTCGACCTGCCTGCGCTGGGAAGATGCCGAAAATGTTTGAAAACAGGCTTGGCTGACGCCTGCCAGGCGGCTGCGGTGCCGCTCAGTCAGCGGCGCCCACGGTCGAAGGCGCGCGGGCGGCCGCGCCGCGAACCAGCGTGACCGCATGCTCGCCGTCGGCCTTGGCCGGATCGCCACACGGCTCGCTGCAGGCCGCGGCGCAGGGCAATTCGCACATGCCGCCCTTGCCCGGCGGGCAGGCGCGGTTGAAGGTGACGACATGGTCCACCTCGGCGCGGATGCCGATCCACTCGCCGACCGTGTGGTTGTGGTGGCTCGGCACATGGGCCAGCACGGTTTCGCCGCTGGCCAGACGCAGCGTGTAGAGGAATTCAGAACCGCGAAACGCCTTGCGGATGATCTCCGCCTTCACCGGCGCCTCGTCGTCGTGGACGATGTCGTCGGCGCGCAGCAGCACGTCGCACTCGCCTTGGGCGTAGGCGCAGGGCAGGGGGCATTCGGCCACATCGCTCAACTCACCCAGGGCGGTCTTGACCATCACCTGTTGGTTCACCTCGCGCAAGGTGGCCGGGGTGAACACGCCATGGCCGATGAAGTTCGCCACGAACCGGGTCGCGGGCCGGTGATAGAGGGTGTAGGCGTCGTCCCACTGGTGCAACTGCCCTTCGTGCATCACGCCAATGGCATCGCCGATCGCAAAGGCTTCGAGCTGGTCATGGGTCACGAACAGCGCCGTGGCCTGCGCCGCCTTCAGGATGGCGCGCACTTCGTGCGCCAGGCGCTCGCGCAGGTCCACGTCGAGGTTGGAAAACGGCTCGTCCAGCAGCAGCAGGCGCGGCTCGGGCGCCAGCGCTCGGGCCAGCGCCACGCGCTGCTGCTGGCCACCGGAGAGTTCATGCGGATAGCGCTGCTCGGTGCCGGAGAGCCCCACCAGATCCAGCACTTCGGCCACGCGCGTGGCGCGTTGCGTGCGGGGCAGGCTGTGGATGCCGAAGCCGACGTTCTGCCCCACATCCAGATGCGGAAACAGCGCGTAGTCCTGGAACACCATGCCGATGCGCCGCAGCTCGGGTGCGAGCGTGCTGCCCGCGCGGCTGACCACCTCGCCACCGAGGCGGATCTCGCCGGCACTCACCGGCTCCAGCCCGGCGACGGCTCGCAGCAGGGTGGTCTTGCCGCAGCCGGACGGGCCGATCAGCACGCCGATCTCGCCGGCCCGCAAGCCGAACGACGCCCCGCGGACTGCGGCCTGCGCCCGACCGGGGTAGTGCACATCGAGTTGGCGAACTTCCAAGAACATGAAAAACATTGTAGATGATTACAATTCTCATTTGCCCTGTCGTGGATCCCTTCGTCTCATGCCGCTGCGCTGGCTTCAAAGATTCTTCCTGCTGCTGATCCTTGTCATGCTGTGCGTGCCCGTGCTTGCGGTCATGGGTTCATGGCTGCAGTGGGACGTCGTCACCGCGGACATCCTGCAGCAGATGGGCAGCACGGTGCTGCCCGACTACGCGTGGACCACGCTGCGCTTGTGCCTCATGGTGGCGCTGGGGACCGTGGTGATCGGAAGCGCCAGCGCGGCCGCCGTGACCCTGTTCGAGTTTCCTGGCCGGCGGGTGGCCGAGTGGGCCTTGCTGCTGCCGCTGGCCATGCCGGCGTACGTGGTGGCGTATGCCTACACCGATTTCCTGCAGTTCAGCGGCCCGCTGCAGACTGGCTTGCGGGCCGTGTTCGGGCTGGAAGGGCGCGTGTTTCCAGAGGTGCGCAGTCTGGGCGGCGCGGCCTGGGTGTTCACATTTTCGCTTTATCCCTATGTGTATCTGCTGGCCCGCACGGCACTGGGCGAACGTGCGACCCATTTGATGGAGGCGGCGCGTCTGCTCGGCGCGCCGATGTCCCGGCGCATCCGCGAGGTGGCACTGCCGCTGGCGCGTCCGGCGATCGCCGCCGGAGCAGCGCTGGCGCTGATGGAGACCCTGGCCGACTTTGGCGTGTCGAGCTACTTCGGCATCCAGACCTTCTCGGCCGGCATCTACAAGGCCTGGCTGGCGATGGACAACCGGATCGCCGCTGCGCAGCTGGCCACCGTGCTGCTGGTGGTGGTGATGGTGCTGCTGAACCTGGAGCACCGGGCGCAAAAGCGCATGCGTTTCTCCAGCGTGCGAGGCGCTCGCGCCAGCGCCGTCGAGGCCCAAGCCGCGCCGCTGGCCGGGATTCGCCTCGCCGCAGTGTGGGTGGTCTGCACGGTGCCTGTGCTGCTGGGTTTCGTGCTGCCGGTGATCTTCATGCTGCGTCCGCTGGCGGCCGACTGGTCGGTGTTGCCATGGACCGGCTTTGTCGCCTGGTCCTACAACAGCGTGCGGCTCGGTCTGGCCACCGCCTTGGTGGCCGTCGCCATGGCGCTGTTGTTGGCTTTCAGTGCGCGCCGTGAGGCGGGACGGTTCACGCGCGCCGTGGTGCAGCTGGCCGGCCTCGGTTACGCGATTCCAGGCGCGGTGATCGTCGTGGGCCTGCTGCTGCCGGTGGGCTGGCTGCAGGCGGTGGCACCGGACACCCGCGTGGGCTATGTCATGACAGCGACCGCGTTCGGTCTGGTCTGGGCCTATCTCGTGCGTTTCTGTGCGGTGGCCCTGCAGTCAGTGCAGAGCGGGTATGCGCGCATCCCGGCCAGTTTCGACGACTCCGCCCGTATGCTGGGCACGGCCGGATTCGGGCTCATGCGGCGTGTGCACTGGCCGCTGCTCAGGCGCTCGACCGCAGCCGCGGCGCTTCTGGTGTTCGTCGATGTGATGAAGGAACTGCCCGCCACCCTGGTGCTGCGCCCTTTCAACAGCGACACGCTGGCCGTCGTAGCCTACCAGCTTGCGCGCGACGAGCGCCTTGGTGAAGCCGCCTTGCCGTCGCTGGCGCTGGTGCTGGTGGGCCTGATCCCGGTGATCCTGCTCAGCCGCACCTTGCGTCCGGGCACCCGGCGCTGAAGTGTCGCAACAATCGTTGCGTGGCGCCCTAATACGCGTATATTCGGAATCACAAAACCAATCTGTTCGGGAACCCTGCAAGCATGGCCAAGAGCAAAGCTGTCGTGGATACGTCGCCCATCACCGAGTCCGACGAGGTGTTCGAACTGGCGGCTGAACTGTTTCGCGTCATGTCGGCACCCATGCGGCTGAGGATCATCAGCAGCCTGTGCAATGGCGAGAAAAACGTGGGCGAGCTGCTGCGTGAGATCGATACCACGCAACCCAACATGTCGCAGCACCTGCACACCTTGTACCAGTCCGGCGTGCTCGGCAAACGGCGCGAAGGCGTGCAGATTTTCTATCGCATCATCAACGACAACGTCGTCACCCTGTGCCGGGCCGTCTGCACCCAGATCGCCATCGAGGGCGATCCTCGCAGCATCGGCGCCAACCTGAAAACCGGCAAGTGAAGCCCCGCCTTGGGGGGCGTTTTCCCCGCCGAACATGCCGTGCCCGGCTGGTGCCTCGGGTTGCTGCGCCATCGAAGCCGTCGGTGGCTGCGGGCTGGGCACAATCGGGGTTTTGATCCGCCCTTTTTCATCTCCCCGTATAAGGAATTGCCTCATGCCGCTCGTCGTCTTCAACCAGAAAGGTGGGGTTGGAAAATCCACCATCACCTGCAACCTGGCCGCCATCAGCGCCAGCCAGGGTCTGCGCACCCTGGTCATCGACCTCGACCAGCAGGGCAACTCCACCAGCTACCTGCTGGGTGAAGGGGCCGCTGAAGACCAGCCCAACGTGGCCGGTTTTTTTGAACACACCCTGAGCTTCAGCCTGCGCAACGTGGCACCCGGCGAGTTCGTCGTCGGCACGCCCCACGAGAACCTGGACCTGATGCGCTCCAGCCCGGCGCTGGACGAGTTGCAAGGCAAGCTGGAGTCGCGCCACAAGCTCTACAAGCTTCGCGAGGCGCTGCAGAAGCTGGCCGAAACCTACGACCGCATCTACATCGACACCCCGCCTGCGCTGAACTTCTACACCCGCTCGGCGCTGATGGGTGCCAGCGGCTGCCTGATCCCGTTCGACTGCGACGAGTTCTCGCGCAAGGCGCTCTACACCCTGATGGAAAACGTGGAAGAGATCCGCGCCGACCACAACCCCGAGTTGGCCGTGGAGGGCATCGTGGTCAACCAGTTCCAGCCCCGCGCCAACCTGCCCCGGCGCCTGGTGCAAGAGCTGATCGACGACGGACTGCCGGTGCTGGAGCCCTACCTGCCCTCATCCGTGCGCATCCGCGAATCGCACGAGCTGTCACTGCCCATGATTTACCTCGACCCGAACCACCGCCTGACCCAGGCGCTGGTGGAATTGCATGAGGCACTGGAGGCGGCGCGGGCTTGACAAGACCATCAATATTGATAGCGATGTACGTCCATTTGATGCAGGGATGGCGCCGATAACACTGAAAAGCCGGGTTTCAGATGCTGAAAGGATGGGTGCAGGCCTCATGGCGAGCCACCGCGGCCATGCAGAGGTCGGACCAAGCATCGAGGCAAGCGCGGTCCCGGCTGGTACCACCGACAGGAACCCCAGAAAGCCAGGAAACCCGCATGGATGCTAGGCTTCAAAAATCATCTGTTCAAAAGTACCGTCAAAAGTACCGTCATTTCTTAAAGTGTCCCCGCGTGTTGCGAATCTGAGACGTAGTGATCGATGGTGCCTCAGGGCCCACGGTCATCACGGCCCACGTGGGTAGTCGCGCAGATTGCACTTGGGCCGTGCTGACTCTATGCGCACTTTTGCTGACTTTCTGCTGCTTTAGGACATGCAGGTTTTTACTGATTTTGCAGACGCCATAGAGAACAGTGAACCCCCTCGGCGACTACGCCCCGACTGGCGTTCATTGATCTGCCCCTGCGGTTGCCCAAAGTCACCCCGAAATCCTAAAGCCATCCTGATCCAGATCAATCGTTTCTGGACTGAAAGCAAAGCGAGGGGCGTCCGGGTCGGAAGGTTCCAGGAAAAGACTTCCACCGCAGTCATGCACGAAGCCGCCCCATACGCCCCGTTCGTCGAAAGCAAGCCGCAGAGTGTGCTCGCTACCGCATTCAAGGCATCGAGCGCGATTCCCTTGGGACCGCGCAAGCCGCAGTTGCCCCTGAATAACGGCAATCTCTTTCTTTACGTCGTCATTTCCGCCCGTCAGTTTGCCAAAGGCACGGCCAATCAAATGGGACAGGGAAGCAGCCTTGGCTTGAAGCTCCACAAGGCGGGCCTGCAGCGGCGCCGGATCAGTCCTGGATTCAATGTCGCTGATGGCCTTGCATTGCCTGCACCAGCCGATATCTCTGTCAGATTTCACTTTGGTGCCATCGTTGAAATGGTAGATCACGCGGATCGGCCTGTACTGCACGACCCCTGAGAAATCACAGCCGGTGCAGGCAACGTAACCACTGGCGATTGACATTTCATTTCCTCCCGTTTCATTCAGAAGACTCAACCCACACGATTCAAAACACATCTGTCGCTGGGTTTGCAATTCAGGCCAGCGCTCGGCCAAGAGCCTGATCTCTTCGGCCCCCCGCGCTACTGCGCCCCCGGCTGCTGAGCTTGGCTCGTCATCGCATACACCATGTCCCCCACGAACCGCTTGAACGATTCGTTCTCCACAAACTGCTTGTAGATCTGGGTGTCGTCTTTCAGCAAAATTTGCATGGCCATCCCCAGCGCCTGGTCGTGCGCCATGCGGGCGGTGTGCGGGGTGTTCTGCTTGGCGTTCTGGTAGGCCGCATTGGCCGAAACGATGGGCGCAACGTCTTCCCGGATCTTTTTCACCACCCGGTCGGAGTCGGTGAACAGCGTGCCAAAGGTCTCGTTGAAGGCTTTGATAATTTTGCTGAGGGGTTCCAGTTCCGGCTGCGGCTTGAATCCGCCACCTTCGCCGGTGCCAGGTTCAATGGCGGCGTCGTTGTCGGCCAGCGCGATCTTCATCGCCGCCTGCTTGTCCACCCGGTAGCTGTCCATGTCAATAGTGTCGATGATGCCTTTGGCCAGATCTTCTTCCTTGGGCGTGGGCAGTTTGGCAACCAGCAAGTTCAGCAGGATGGATAGTTTTTCCCAACTCGCATTGGTGCCGGGCACGATGGACGCCAAAAAGTCATAGGTGCGGCAAAACGCCTTTGCCTTGCCTTTGAAGTCCACCTGCTGGTCTTCGTCCAGAGTGTCCTTGTAGGCCACCACGCAGGCGTCCAGAATCGGGTCTAGCTTGTCGCGCTCGGCTCCCGCCAGAAACAGCGCCACGAACTTGTCCACCTGCTCAGGGGTGTAAACCTGTGCCGCGTCCAGCGCCAGTTTCAAGTCGTTGAGCTTGTTGGGGTCGGTTTCCTCGCTCAGGATCGTCGTGCGGAAATAGTCCTGAAACGACAGCTTGATGCCCTCGGTGTCGTTCTGAAAATCCAGCACAAAGCAGTCGCGCTTCTTGGGGTGCGCCCGGTTCAGGCGCGACAGGGTCTGCACCGCCTTGATGCCCGACAACGCCTTGTCCACGTACATGGTGTGCAGTAGCGGTTCGTCATAGCCGGTCTGGAATTTGTCCGCACAAATCAAGAACCGATACGGATCATCCTGAATCTTGTCGGCGATGTCTCGGCTGGAAAAGCCGTTCAGGGATGACTCGCTGACCTTGGCCCCGCCATAGTCATGCTCTCCTGAAAAAGCCACGATGGCCTGGTAGGGGCTCTTGCGTTCCACCAGGTAGGTCTGGAAAGCCTTGAAGTATTGGATTGCCCGCTCAATGCCGCTGCACACCACCATGGCGCGCGCCTGGCCGCCAATCTTGCCAGCGGCCAAGACGCTTTCATGGAAGTGGTCCACCATGATCTCGGCCTTGAGCCGGATCGCGTGGTCGTGGCCTTCCACATAGCGGCGCAGCTTCTTCTTGGCCTTTTTCTTGTCAAAGAACGGGTCGTCTTCGACCTTCTTGACCAGGCCAAAGTAGCTCAGCACCGGCGTGTAGTTCCTGAGCACGTCCAGAATGAAATGCTCTTCCACCGCCTGCTTCATGGTGTAGCTGTGAAACGGCTTGTGCCCGACCTTGCCTTCGGCATCGGGCGGCAGCGCATCGCCAAACATCTCCAGCGTCTTATTCTTGGGCGTGGCGGTGAAGGCAAAGTAGCTGGCGTTCGTCATCATCTTCCGGGCCGCCATGCGCTGCTCGATGGCCGCGTTCACTACGTCTTCGGCATCCACCTCGCCCTCGTCACCGTCAGCAGCAGCCCCCAGCGTTGCGCTCATGGACGCCGCCGTCTTGCCGCTCTGGCTGGAATGCGCCTCGTCGATGATGATGGCGAACTTGCGGCCCCGGTGCTCGTCGCCAATCACCTTCAGCACAAACGGAAAGGTCTGGATCGTGCTGATGATGATCTTCTTGCCTTCGGCAATGAACTGGCGCAGTTGCTCGGTCTTGGAAGTCGCATCGCCCGTCACTGCGCCCACGGTGGCGCCCACCTGCATGAACTGCCGAATGGTCTTCTGAATCTGGTCGTCCAGAATGCGCCGGTCGGTCACCACGATGACCGAATCAAAAGCGTCCTTGCCCTCAAATTTCACTGCAATCAACTGGTGCGCCAGCCAGGCAATGGAGTTGGACTTGCCACTTCCCGCCGAGTGCTGCACCAGATAGCGTTTGCCAACGCCATGCTGGCGCACATGGGCCAGCGCCTGGCGCACCACACCGAGCTGGTGGTAGCGCGGGAACACCTGGCTGCGCTTGATCGCTCCGGTCTTTGGATTCTTGACTTCCACAATCTGCGCGTAGTTTTCCAGGATGTCGGTCAGTCCGGCCGGGGTGAGCAGTTCACGCCACAGATAGTCCGTCTTCAGCCCCGTCGGGTTGGGCGGGTTGCCCGCGCCGTCGTTGAAGCCTTTATTCAGCGGCAAGAACCACGAACCCTTGCCCGCAAGCTGGGTGCACATGCGCACCTCGCTGTCGTCCACCGCGAAATGCACCACGCAGCGGCCAAACTCAAACAGCTTCTCACGCGGGTCGCGGTCGCGCTTGTACTGTTCCACCGCATCGTCCACGGTCTGCTTGGTCAGGCTGTTCTTCAGCTCGAAGGTGGCAATCGGCACGCCGTTGATGAACAGGCCCAGATCCAGCGCCCGGCGCGCCGCGTCGAGGCTGTAGGCAAACTGGCGGGTGACAACGAAGCGGTTTTGCGCGTTCAGCGCCTGCGCCTTGGCATTGCCCTCGGACGGGGTGCCATAAAACAAGTCGAAGTGCCCGGCCGGGTGGTGCTCAATGCCTTTGCGCAGCACGTCCACCACGCCGCGTTTGCCGATTTCGCCGGACAGGCGGGTCAAAAACCTGATGCGGTTGATGTCCTTGGCGTCATGGGCATCCTGGATCGCCAGCTTGTTGAACGCCTCGGGCTGGGTGGCACGCAGGAAGGCAAACAACTGGTGCACATCCAGCGCATGGGCGCGGTCATAGTCTTTGGGGCTGCCCGCCAGATAGCCGGTGCCCCCCAGCGGGGTAGGAGCCAGCGCGACGTGGCTGCCGGCGGGCTCCAGACCGTCGGTGCCGGTCATGTGCCGCACGATCAAGGATTCAAGCCCTTTTTCCGAGGTGTCGGTTGTTGCCATAGTGCTTAGCCAAGGGAAAGTTCTTTCGACCGGATCAGAGGCACCAGGCTGCGCCCGTTGCAGGTACACGCCTTCTCCCAAGGGTCCACGCCGAACAGTGGGGCGCTGTGCGCTTTAACCTGTTGCTGCCAGTCCGCATGGCTGGAAAAAGGTGCGCTCTTGTCCCGCATCTCATCGGCGTTCAGAAACCCGAGGTACACCAGCACCACCGGCATGCCCAGTTCCGTCAGCTTCCACGCCCAGGCAAAGCGGTTGGCCATCTGGTAGTGCGTGTCGCGGGAAAGGTGGCAGTGCGCCCCGGTTGCCAGCACCAAGCCTGCGGCGGCCTCGGCAATGGCCTTGCCGATGGTGCCATGGCTCGCCTTGCGTTCTTCCGATGCGTCTGCATCGAGCACCCGGCCGGACTCTTCCTTGCGCAACTCCTGAGCATGCGCCTTGGCCTCGACCAGCAGCAGCCCCGGCACGCCGCCCACCGTGCAGGTGCTGGCAATGTCAAAGTTGGGTGTCCTGGCCGTTTGCCGGTCGTCCGGCAGCCACCAGGCGCCCAGCTTCGCCCGCAGGTCCGCATGCAGCAAGCGCGGCGCCTTGTTCAGCTCCGCCTCCTGCACCTGCTCAAAGCCGACTGGCATCCAGGCGTCATCCGCAGACACCGTGGCAAACGGTGCCGCCAAGGCCGTCAGCCTCGCCGCCGCCTCGTCCACCGTGCCGTGGGTCAACAGGTGGCAGCGGGGCTTGCTGCCCCGGCGCTCTTTGGGATTGAGTTGTCCGATCAAGGGATTCATGCGGCCGTTTCCTCGTCGTTCGGTTCGGATTCATCCAAAGTGTCCAGGTCGTCGTCCGCGTTCAGCGCACCCGCTTCGGTTGTGGATGGCAATTCGTCCTGCGGCAACGCAGCGGCTGCCGCGCGTACATCGAGCTTGCCGGTCACCACGTCGGCGACCAGGCGGGTGCGGTACTCGCGCAGGAGGTCGATTTCGTGGGTTAACCGGACGTTTTCTTTATCTAGACCGATCGTCGCACGGGCAATATATTTTGCGATTGCTCTTTGCTCCTCTAGGGGAATGAGCGGTAAATCGACCCTACAGAAATTGCCGTAATTCAGATCTTGCCCGTCTCGAATGAATTCAGCCGTTGACTGCAATGCGCCGATATAACCTTGTGACTTAAACAAGTAGGCAAAAAATTCAACGTTCACCCCTGAACTCGGCTTTAAGACCACGTATGAAGACCGTATGGCACCGGAGGCCCAAGCACGTTCAAGTCCACCTTGAAAACTCCTCATGCTAATAACAAAGTCATCTCTTTCAACATGCCGACGTTTCTCTAAGTGCATAAAGATCTTCACTACTCGCCGGCCAACCTTATCCTCATATTCTGATTGCGGAATTACTCCATACGATTGAGTCGCCGAAAGCTGCACGTCATCGGGCAATGCGAAGTCCTTGCGGGCTGAGAACAGGTGCTTACTTCGCAAAGTGCCCCAATGCGCCGGAATATCCCCCAGCCACGCGATGCCGGACGGCTTGAGGGGGGCGGCGGGGTCCAGGCCACGGGTGACGGCGCGGTGGATGATGGCCTGCTTCTGCTCGGTGAGCAGCGCGATCACCCGCCGCTTGGCCCGGATGGTGCGCTCCAGCCGGGCGTTGGCCCAGTCCAGAAAGCGGACGATGGCGGCTTGCTCTTCGGGTGGGGGCAAAAGCACGGGTATTTGACGCATGGCCGCAATGGTCAAGTCCCATTGACCGACGCGCACCCCATCGGACGCTTGCCCGAAGTGGGCGACATAGGGCTTGCTGCGAAGCAGCGCTTGACCAAACTTGCCGTTGGCAATGTCGAAGTCATAAACGTAGTACGCCGGACTGACGATGCCATCGCATGGGGCGATACCCATCGAGCCTTGCCACGCCTTCATTTTGTTGATGACCAGCGCCCCTGCCCGCGCGACCTTGTAATTGCTCAAGTCGAGCGGGATGACGTTGTGGTTTTCACTGGCGTCGGTCATTGACCGCACGAACACGCCTTTTTCACGGGCGACCGACAGCAACGGCAGGTCAGCCCGGTTGCGCTCGTTGCGTGGTCGAATCAATGTGCGCAGGGCACGGACTTCCCAATGCGTCGGAACCCGAGCGAGCCAGCTTGAACCCGAATCCTTGTACGCCGGATACAGCTCAAGGTCAGCAATCATGCGCACCGCCGCCCACGAAATGCATGCTCATTTGATAGCATACTATGACCGTATCACGCTGGAAAGTGGCTGATTTCACTTGAAATCTCCCTTCAGCAAGCCGTCCAGCAGCCCGCTGGCCTCTTCCTCGATGGCCAGGATGTCGGCGCGAATCTCATCGAGCGTGCGCAGCGGCTGGGGCTTGTAGAAGTGGCGGGTGAAGCTGACTTCATACCCGATCTTGGTGGCATCCGCCTTGACCCAGGCGTCGGGCGTGTAGGGCAGTACTTCACGCTGGATGAAGGCTTCGATGCCGCCCGCTTCCAGCAGCGGCACCTGTTCGGTGTCGCGCAGGTCGGGGTCGGGCTCGTACTCCAGCACCACGGGCTTGCCGTCCACTTGCGCGGCGTACAAGCCGTGCAGCGGGTCGGGCTGGGCGCTGGTTCTGGCCGTCTTGCCGGGCTTGTGGGTTTTGGCGACCACGGGCGGCGCGCTCTCTTCACGCCAGCTCACGGCCTTGAGGATGACTTTCAGGTCGGTGGCGGACAGTTTGGTTCCGCTGCTTTTCAGCCAGGCGGCCACCTGTTCGCGGAAAACGTTGTGATCTTCAAACAGCTCGCCGCCCAGCGCGTCGCGCAGCTGGGAGGCGGTGTCAAACAGCTTGCCGTCGCGCTCCCAGGTCTTGGGGTCAAGCAGCTTGCGCTTCTTCTTCTCGGACAGGCCCTTCTTGGCGGGTTTGGCGTCCTCGCTCTCGTCGTCAGCGGCGTCGTCAATGCCGGCATCGTCCTGCGCATCGTCGGCGCCCCAGCCCTCCAGGCGCTGGAACAGGGCCTGTTCGATGCTGGCGAAGCGGGTGAATAGTGCGTCTTCAAACTCGTCAAACAGGACTCGGCGGATGTCTTCTTCGCCGCTGGCAAAGCGCAGCCCTTCGATGCGCGGCACCGACAACTGGCTGTGCAAACGCAGCGGGCGTTCCACGGTCACCTTCCAGTAGCCAAAGGCGGCGTTGGGGAAGAGTTTGGATTCGGGCGTTTCCTTGAAGTCGAAAAAGGTCTGGGTGATGCGGTCGATGTCCTCTGGGCTGAGCTCGCAGTTCTTCTTGCCCAGGTTCTTGCGCAGGGGCTTGAACCACTGGCTGGCGTCAATCAGTTGCACCTGGCCCTGGCGGTGCGCAGGCTTGCGGTTGGACAGCACCCAGATGTAGGTGGCGATGCCGGTGTTGTAAAACAGGTTGAGGGGCAGGGCGACGATGGCCTCCAGCCAGTCGTTCTCGATGATCCAGCGGCGGATGTTGCTCTCGCCCTGACCCGCGTCGCCGGTGAACAGCGAACTGCCGTTGTGTACCTCGGCAATACGGCTGCCCAGGGGCGACTGGTGGTTCATCTTGGCGGCCATGTTGACCAGGAAGAGCATTTGCCCGTCGCTGGAGCGCGTGACCAGTGAAAGCTCTTCGCCTTGGTGCATGACCTTGAAGCGCGGGTCGCGCATGCCGTCCTTGCCGCCCAGGGCTTCCAGGTCTTTCTTCCAGCTCTTTCCATACGGCGGATTCGCCAGCATGAAGTCGAACTCTTGCGCCGGGAAGGCGTCGTTGGACAGGGTGGAGTGCTCTGCGCCGCCCACGATGTTGTCCGCATTCGTGCCCTCGCCCTTGAGCAGCATGTCGGCCTTGCAGATGGCGTAGGTTTCGGGGTTTATCTCCTGGCCGTACAGGCGGCAGTCAATCTGCAGGCCGACCTTGTTGCCAATGTCGGTCAGGGTCTCTTCGGCCACGGTGAGCATGCCGCCCGTGCCGCAGGCGTCGTCGAACAGCAGGTAGGTGCCGGACTTGAGGCGGTCCTGGATGGGCAGAAACACCAGGTTGGCCATCAGGCGCACGGCGTCGCGCGGGGTCCAGTGTTCGCCGGCTTCTTCGTTGTTGTCTTCGTTGAACTTGCGCACCAGTTCTTCAAACACCGTGCCCATGGCGTGGTTGTCGATGCCGGAGGGGGTCAAGTCGATGTCGGGATCAAGGAACTTTTCGATCAGCGTGCCCAGCGCGTCGGCCCGGGCCAGGGTGGGGAGCTGGTTGCGGAACTTGAAGTTTTCCAGAATGTCCAGCACGTTCGGCGAAAAGCCATCGAGGTAGTCCTCGAAGTCGGCCAGCAATTGTTGACGGTTGCCGCGTGATTTGAAGTTGCGCAACGTGAACGCCGAGGTGTTGTAGAACGCCTGGCCGGCCATGCTGCACAGCACGGCCTTTTGCTCGGTGATGCCCGCGGCGTCCAGCATCTTCTTGGTGTCGAGCACGGCCTGCTTGGTGGGCTCCAGCACGGCGTCCATGCGCCGGATAACGCACATGGGCAGGATGACATCAGGGTACTTGCCGCGCCTGAACAGGTCGCGCAGAACGTCGTCGGCAATGCCCCAGATGAAGGAGACGATCTTGTTGCTGGTGATGGGGTCCACTGATTTGTCTGCTCCCGTAAGTCCGCTTGTTGGTATTGATGCTGCGCACCGCTTGAACTGACTTTACCTGACGGACCGGGGGAAACCAGGGATCGCTACTCCTCAGAAAATTCTATCCAGCCCTCAGTCACAAATTGCCAGGGGCGGTCGATGTCGCCCATATCGACATCGCTCAGGCTCAGTAGTCCGTTCATGTTGTCATCGCTTGAACGCTTGAGGTCTGGCCAGATGCTTCGATACAGGCTCCAGAACAGGAGGGGATCACCGCCAAACGCACCGGAAAGTGTGGCCTTGATCGCGCCAGTACGATCCTCAAGACAGGCCAGCAAGCACGCGGCGGCTAGCCCTTCGTCGGACTCGTCGTTGCCGTCAAAGTGGTCGGCCAGTTCAGATTCATGGTTTCGACCTGCTTCAAAACCAAGACGCAAGGGATCCAGCCCCGCAGCGTCGATGGCTTCAGAGGCGGAGAAGTCATAAAAATTGTTTTCTGATGCCGCATCAAAGCCGGTCAGCCACCGTGCCAGGGCAATGGTTTGCATCGCAGCCTCATGTACTTCGTGCTCTTCACCAGCGCAATTCAAGCCGTCGCATTCGGCAATGATGGTTGCCCAGGTGAGCGCCTGCCTGTTGAACGAATCCGGCAAGAGTGCACCGAGAACGGCAGCAAGGCTTGATTGCTCGTCATCGGCGGCCTCCAGACCAGCCCACCACCAGCCGTCAGCCGGATAGGCGGCATCGGAAATGAGCTCGCTCCATTTGACGACCGGAATCGCATTGCTGTGGTGTTTTGAAATCCATCTTGCAGCAATCAACTCGACAGATTCTCCGAGTGCCGTCCCATCGGACTCGCCAAACTCATCGGGCGGTATTACTGCGATTTCGGCGTTGGCCAAACCGTAGGATTTCAGCATTGCCCGGAAAGCGGGTTCATCCTCGAAACCAGTCCCGATCAGCAAAAGATCATCGCGGCTGCCTGAATTTCGGCGCTGGAGCCAGGAATTGGCCCTCTGCAACAGGTCGATATTGAGCCCGGAATCGCTTGCACCGTTCGGATAGACCAACGCAATGAGGGAGAGTTTGAAGGCCATTCGGTTGATTATGTCGAATGGCCCGGGCACAGCCCGCGTTTTGCGAAACAGATTTACGCCGCCAGTAGCCGATGCAGGCAACCCATTTTCCCAGCTGCTCAGAAAAACCTAGCCTGGGTCTGCCGTCGCCTCCGTGCCTGCACGCGCCGGTGCATGGGAACTCCTCAATTTTAAGGAGTCCCCCTACTGGGTTGCGGTTCGGTGCTGGCGAACTGCGGGAATTTTTCAATCAGCAGCTCATAGTGCGGCCCCTTGACTGCCAAAATCCACAGCAGTTTCGTGACTCGCTCAGTATCCGTATAGACCCTGCGGGCTGTCTGGTCGTGAGGCGCTTCGAGTACCTCCAGGCGTTTTTCAAGAGTTGACATTTCTCGCCTTCCTGTCGGGGTCATCCACCACGATGGGCAGTGAACTGCCGTGTCGCAGAACTTTTTCTATCACAGCGGCAAGAAGGCGCGGACTCCCCCAATACTGAACTTCTTGTCCACTTGGGACGCCCCAGTCCAACGTTTTGATGTGGGCATCCAAATCTTGGTCAGACAGTGCTTTCAAGTCGGTGTGCGCCCTGGCGCCTTCAATCTGCGCGACTCGCTTTTCAAGATTTCCCATTTCGTACCTCCAGCGCGGCAATGCGCGTTTCAAGTTCATCGATTTCGGTCACGCGCGCCAGGGTGCCGATGGCCCCAAGCAGTGCAGCCCCCTGTGATGGCGCCAGCACCCCATTGGCCACAGAGCGCAGCACGGCGCGGCCCTGGTCCGTCAGCGTGCCGTCCGGCAGCGTCAGCGCCAGGGTCGGTTCCATGGCCTTCAGCGGAGGTACAGCACGTTCCAGGAGCAAGCGGGCAGCGCCGACATCGCCGTCGAGGGCTTTGGTCATCATGGCGTCCAGAATGCCCGGCACCTGCTTGGCAATGGCGGCACGGAGTTTTGAGACATCGCCCGTCCCAGCGGGGCGACCCTTGGGATTTCCAGATTGGCCCGGCTTCCATGCGGCGGCGGGCGGTTTTCTTGTGGTCATCGGTGTTCTCTTTCTGCTCTATCAGTGAAAGTTGGGAAGGGAGCCGTTCACAGCATCCAGGTACGCGCTACGAAGCATCAAGCCCTCGATGCTCTCCTTCCTGAGTTCTTTCAGAAGGGTCTCGGCCACCTCCCTAGCGGTCAGCATTGAAATCATGGTTTCAGTGGTCTTTTTGGTGCGACCTTTCCCGTCGTAGATGCACCAGTGATCGATTCGATTCCTCATTGCTAGAAACATGGCTTCGAGTTCTTCAAGGCGGTCGGGTGTCATGGTGTCAGTCTTTTCTCAAATGGTTAATGGATTGGTCTGAGGGCAAACAGCAACAGGCTCAAGTGGCGGCGTCCTTGCTGCCATGGGTGCGCGGGGTTTGTTGCGCCAGTCCGAATAGATCAGTCATCGCAGCCCCCTTGCCAACCTCCGTCCGTATGCGTCCGCTTCGTCCGTATGCGTCCGTATTGGGCAAATGCAAATACGTACAGGGACGGGGGAAATTCAATCCCCGTCCGTCCGTACGCTTGAACATTTCTCTGAGAAGCGGACGGATTCAAGCGGACGGGAAATTCACTTTTCTGGTGCTGCATTGCTCGCCCCCCGCTCGGTTTCCGGCTCCGGCTCCAATACGGACGGAATCGGCGCTCTTCTCCAGCTTTCGGGAATCACCAGTTTTGCCGGGGGCAGCCCAGCGCCACGTATTGCGGCCTCATGCTCAGAGGTATCCAGGTTGACCAAGTACCTGGCCCGCATAGGATTGGTGCGCTCGTTCGCTGGAACAGCCACCTCATGCAGCCACCGCTCAGACAGCAGGTTTTCGATGGTGTCTGTCACCGCGTTTCGGTCTCGCCGGATCTTTGCCTTCAGCCCTTCGCGGTTCAGCGGATTGCCGGCCTGCCATGCGAGTTCTACGGCGTCCCGAATGTCTTGACGCAGGCTGGCTTCATCCTCCTTGCGCTGGCGCTCTGTGGCCTGTTCTGCGGCTTTCTTGCGGCTCATTTCAGCGGGCGCAGCAGTCCCCCATCGCATCACCACAGTTTCCGAGTTGCCGAATTCGTCCTCCGATGCCGCATGGGCGATATGGCTGGTGATTTCAAGCTCGGTCCATCGGGGCTCGAAACGGGTCTTGCCCAGCACCAGATAGCGCGCGTCGCCTTCACGCACCAGAAACAGAGTCTGGTTTGCATCCCCCTCGATTGCACTGGCGCCCCGGTTCGATAGCCCGGTCACGTCCGAGCGGCTAAGGTTCGCTTTGGCAACATGCCCGATAAGCCACACAGGCAGCCCGGCAAACCCCTGCTTTAATGCGGCCATCATTGCGCTGGCCTCGCTGTTGTCGTTCTCGTTATCCAGCGCCAGCACGGCGGACTTGGTATCGAGCACCACCAGCGGCAACAACTCCACGCCGTCAACCGTCCGGGTGAATTGCTCGCGGTATGTCGTGCCCACTTGCGCCACGAATGACGGGTCCAGTCGCACAGCATCCACGATGTGCAGGCGTTCACGCACATCCTCCAGACTGATGCCCAGATTGCTGTGACGCACGACCCCGGACAGGATGCGGCGGGCCTGTTCCACATCCTCCGTGATGTAAACGACGTGCCTCCACTGGCGCGGCATGAGTTGGTCGCCATGCAGACCGGCAGCCACCAGCGCCAACGGAAGGATGGCGGTCGTCTTGCCCACACCATGCGCGCCGGCCACCACCACCACGCCATGCCCTATGAAGCCCGGAATCACCCAGCGCGGCGGCTTTGCGGTCCCATCGAAGTCCAAGAATCGCGCCAGTGGGTGCAGCTTGGGCGCGACTTCGGAAACTGGCGGCGCTTTCTTGACACGCTCAGCACCTGCCAGGACTGAATTCATCAGGATGGCTTCGGCGCTCATGCAGCCACCTCCATGAGCACATCGTTCAGGTCGTTGGCAGCTTGGCGCGTGACCAACACTTCCTTGTCGGCTTCAGCCCATCGGCGTGCGCAGATGGACGCGGCAGACATACCGGCAGGGTCTTGGTCTTGGGCAATTACCAGTGTCTCGATGCCCGGCAGAACCGGGACCTGTGAGAGGTGCCCGGCGTCAATCGTCGCCCAGACGGGTGCATAAGCCCATGCCAGCGACAAGGCGGTTTCAATCCCTTCGGCGATACCTAGCCCATAGGTCACAGCCTCGTCTGGCCAGAGCCTGATGCAGCCGCCTTTGGTCGTGTGGTTCCAGAGCGGAAGGCGCGGCGTATCCAGGTCGGCTTTGCCCGTGGGCGTGATCCAAGTCCGGTGCAGGCTCAGGGGCTCGCCGGTCAGCACGTCGGTGATGAGCGCCACCAGCGCCGGTCCAACGTACCCGCTGCGATGCTTGACGGACGGATGCCAGCGAAGATGCCCATCAGCAGGCGGGATGACGCAGTGTCGTGCACGCAGGTAATGCAAAGCCACTCCACTGAGCGGATGACAACTTCGCCAGAATGCGCGACCCCATTCACACAAGGAATCAAGCTTTTGAGTGTGCGACTTTTGCGTCGGCTTGATGGTCGCAAGTCGGCGTACAGCACCACGTTCAGGCTGATGCGATTCGACGTAAGCGCAACGGAAGCAATGCAACACGCCTTTGCCGTCAGGCTCAATCGTTAGTCCGGCTGTTTTGTCTCGACCACCACGGCCGCAACTTGGGCACTCGATACGATGCTCACCGGCTTGATAGTCGTTCCAGGCGATCATGCTGCGCCGCCGATCTGGACGAGGAAACGCTTGGCGTCGTCCAAGGTCGGCAGGTGCCGAACCTGGCCCCAGCGTTCGGCGTAGTAGGTCGCGGCGCCATCAACGGTGCTTGTGCGATACAGCGCGTGGCCGCGCAGGGCGAACTGGGCGCGCAGGGTGACGAACGCCTTGTTGCCTGGATCTGCAATGCCCGGTACGATCAGCGTGTCTGTGTGGCCTGCCGGGTAGTTGACGCTCCCGGTAGGCATTTCTTTTTGGGTGATGTCTGTGTGCATGTCCACCCCTTACACGGTCGCCTGCGCGGCCATCCATGCTCGGACTTCGCCCACCTTCCAGGCGGTCACCCTCTCGGACAATTTGTAGGGCTTCACGAAGGAGCCGTTTTTCACCTTGCGCCAAAGCGTTGGGGCGCTGAATGGCAGCGGCGCGGTCGAACCCGGCCGCTTAGGACTTTGGACCAACTGTGACTCACGGATGAAGGCGCTGTCGGGGAGCAAGTCAAAGCCGCACTTCTCATTCAGGAAGGTCTTTGCGCTCGAATGCACTTGAACCACAGGTGTGGGTCCGGAGATCTTGAGTTTTGAGTTCATGTTGCGTATCCCAGTGGCGCAACACGAAGCGGGATCAGGTGCTAAGCGTTGCGCGGGTTGAAAAATTGCGCGCAACAGTGAATATCTAACTTACTTTTCGTGAATCAAATCCCACGCGGGGGATTGGGCCTGGCAGGCCATGATGCCAACGGATATGAAATGAGAGAAAATCATTTCGTATCAATGACTTATGGCAGGATGGCCATGAACCTCTCTGCCTGTAGCAAAGTGGCAACAGTCTCTATTGCCATAGAGGGGACTGTCAATCTAAGTTCCTCCGAGCGGCGGGACCACATCGGCACCAATGCGCAGCTTGTCCAGATAATCAGCCCACCGCTGCATCATTTCCCGCCGTGCCGGTAGGTGTGCCGTGCGGTTGTAGGCGCGCCCATTGGCATCTTTCACCGCGTGCGCCAGTTGGTGCTCTATCAGGTCAACCCGTTCGCTCATCACCTCGTCCATGATTGTGCGTGCCGTAGCCCGGAACCCGTGGCCGGTGTGAACATCCGCGGTGTAGCCCATGGCGCGCAAGGCTGCATTGATGGTGTTTTCGCTCATGGGTCGTTCCCCCGTGCGCAAGCTGGGGAAGACGTAGCGCCCATGCCCGCTGATCGGTTGCACGCTGCGCAGAATCTCCACCGCCTGCGTGGACAGCGGGACGATGTGGTCCACCTTCATCTTCATCTTCGCGCCGGGGATGCGCCACTCCGCCGCGTCCAGATCAATCTCTGCCCACTCAGCCGTCCGCAGTTCGCCAGGACGCACGAACACCAACGGGGACAGCTTCAGCGCCGCCACGGTGCAGGGATGCCCGCTGTAGTTGAATATCGAGCGCATGAGGTCGCCCACCAGCTTGGGCTCCGTGATGGCCGGGTGATGTACCTTAGTCTTTGCTGTCAGTGCGTCGCGCAGATCAGCGGTCACGTCTCGTTCGGCCAGCCCGGTGACAACTGCGTACCGGAACACCTGCCCGCAAAGTTGCTTCAGCCGGTGCGCCGTGTCGATTGCGCCGCGTGCTTCCAACTTGCGAACCACCTTGTCCAGCACGTCACGCGGCCCGATGGTGGAAATGGGCATGTTGCCGATGAAGGGGAAGGCGTCCTTTTCCAGCCACGTCTTGACTTTCAGTTGGGTGATGGCCGCACGCTTTGCAGCCGTCTTGTTCAGCCAGTCCCGCGCCACCGCTTCAAAGGTGTTTGCCGCCGCGTCGGCCTTGGACTGCTTTTCCTCGCGTTTGGCGGCGCTGGGGTCGATACCTTCGGCCAGTATTTCACGCGCCGCTTCACGCCGCTTTCTGGCCTTTTCAAGTGAGACCGCCGGATAGACACCCAAGGCCAAGGTTTTGCGCTTGTCAGCAAAGCGGTAATTCATGCGCCAGTACTTGCCGCTGGCGGTAATCAGCAAGTACATGCCGCCACCATCGGCGTGCTTGTCGCCTGCCGGACTCCCGCTGTGCTTTTCGTTCTTCACGAAGGTTGCATTCAGTGCCATATGGCCTCCTCTTGGCGGTATGTCGAATGGCGGTAGTTTGCAATGCCGCCAGAAGTACCGCCATTTTGGCGGTATGTCATGGTAGCCCCTGAGCCCGCATGAGGCAACAAAAAACCCGCTACGCTAGGAAACGTGCGGGTTTTGAGGGGTTTTGAAGGCTTCTGATTCGATGTTTTGGTACCACCGACAGGAATCGAACCTGTATCTGAGACTTAGGAGGTCCCCGTTCTATCCATTGAACTACGGCGGCTTGGGGCTGGATTGTAATTGGCGGGGTGGCGGCTCCCGGGGCAGGGCGTCACGGCCATTGTCGAAGCGCACGGTGTAGATCAGGTCCACGACGCTCTGCTGGCCGATCTGGGCGCGCAAGGTCAGGCGGCTGGTCAGTTCGTAGAAGATCTGGAAGGTTCCCATCGCGCCACTGAGGCTCTGTTCGTAAGCCACGTAGAAGTTGCGCGCCAGGCGCTTGCCCACCATGACGGTGGCGCCGGTGGCGTTGCCGTCCGGGCTCTCGCCGGGCGCGCGCACAGACAGTTCGTCCAGTCCGAGGGCCTCGGTCAACTGGCCGGACAGACCATTGGAGCTGCCACCCAGAATGGCCAGCGCCGCCTGCTGCAACATGGCCGCCTCGGCGCCGCCGTTGGCGCCACTGCGGCCCAGCAGCAACCAGGACAGGGTCTCGGCTTCGGACAGCACCGGGTCCGAATACAGGCGCACGCGCGGCGACAGGGCCGTGCCGGTGATCTGCACGCCGACGCGTTGCGTCAGATTGGGGCGGATGGCGAGGATGTCCAGCGCGGGGTTGTCGTAGGCTCCGGAAAAGCGCAACACGCCCTCGTCAATGTCGAGCCACTGGCCATAGGCCTTGTACGTGCCGCCCACGGTGCTGATTTCGCCGGTCAGCCGCGGCTGTGGTGCGCCCCGGGTCTTGCTGGTGGCCGTCAGGCTGCCCGCCAGGCGTGTTTTCAACCCGTAGCCGCGCATCTGGAAGTCGGGTCCCAGGTCCAGCGTCACCGCAACATCCTGCTCCACGCCGGGCCTGGCCGGATCGGACGGGGGGGCCGCAGAGGGGGGCGCTGCCGTGACGGTGGCCCCCAGGGTGCCCTTGCCATTGCGGGTGCTGACCACCACGTCGGAGCCCAGGCCCGAGGCGGTTTCTTCCGGCAGGATGATGAGCGCCTGGTCGGCCTTGATCCCGCCGCGCACCACCAGGCGGGCATCGGCCAGCTTGGCCGTGAGCTTGCCGGAGACCGTGAGGCGGCGGTCGGCGCGGGCACTCACGCGCAAGGCGTCGGCCTGCGCTTCGAGCTCCATGCGTACGCCTTTCACGCCGGCCGCTGTGTTTTCCCTGGCCGAAGGCCAGAGCGCGAAGCCCTTCAGGCTCAGCTGTCCACCGGACCCTTGCGCGCCGCTGGCGCCCTGAAGGCTGAACTCGGTGATGTCCACGCGCTGCTCCTGCAGGGTGGCACGCAGCCGGCCCTGGCTGAACTCGATGCCGTCCACGATCGAGCGCGCCGCCAGATTGTCCGCTGCAATCGTTCCGCCCCACTGCGGCGCCGCGCGGGTGCCAGCCAATGTCGCATCGGCCTGCAGCGTGCCCCGGATGCGCCAGCCCGGCGGTGTCAGCGCCGACCAGGCCCGCAGGCGGGGCAATTGCGCGCGCAGGCTGCCGCTGACGGCGGCGTCGGCGGGCCAGGTCCAGCCATCGCTCTGGCGCTGCAGCCGGCTGCGGAAACGGGCCTGCGCCTCGCCCGCACGCTGGCTGTCCCACGCAGCCCGCAGGTCCAGGTCGCCGTTGTCGCCCGTCAGGTCGATGCGCGCGGTGCGCACGCCGGCATCGATCACACTGGTGCCGCCGTCGTCGAGTTGCATCTTGAAGTCGCCCTGGGTGCGCTCAAGAGATGCGCGAACCCGCATCGCCGCTCCCACCGCGAGATCCCATTGGCCGGCGAGCACCATGTCCTCGGCCAGGTCGTACTCCGACAGGGCCAGGCCGGCCAGCCGGTCGATCCAGCCCAGGGGCAGTCCCTGAACACGGCCCTGCGAACGCCACTCGGCGGGCGCTGCGTCGCGCCGGCTCCAACTGGCCGGCTGCCACTCGATGCGGGCCTCGCCCGGCTGGGGCCCGGTCAGCCGAAGATCGCCAGCCGACACTTGCAGCGCGCGAGACAGGGGCGTGTCCTTCCAGTCCACGGCCACGCGCTGGCCCAGCCGCAGGGTCCAGGTGCCGGGCTGCAGGCTGTCCTGGGCCTTGAGCTGCAGCGTCTCGACCTGCGCGCGCCAGGCCCCGTCGCCCAAGTGCCCGGCCTGGGCGGCGGCTGCCAGTTCGAGGCGCCGCGTGCCGGCCTGCGCGCGACCGCGGGTGTTCAGGCGCAGCGACGCCGGAGTTCCCGTCAGATCGAACTGTCCGTCGGAGACCTGCCAGACCTGCGTCGGTGCGGCGCCGGGCGCGCCGAGATCCAGGCGCGGCACTGCCAGCTGGGCCTGCACCTGGAGCTGGCGTCCTTGCTCTTTCCAGCCCCCCTTCCAGGTCGCGTTCAGGGCGGCGGATCCCCGCATGGTGCCCTGCGCCCATTGCGTGGGCATGCCCGGCCAACTGGCCAGCCAGCGTGCGGCCAGGCTTGCGTCGGTGACCTGCGCGGCCAGCGCGCCAGCGCCCTGGGATTCGCTGATCTGGCCCGCCAGGGTGACCGTGCCGCCGGGCAGGCTCAGGTTCAGCCGGGCGTCGCCGCTGCGGCGCTCGAGGTGGAAGGTCAGGCTGCCTTGCAGCTGGGTGTCATCGGTCTGCAGCAGCAGGGCGGGCAGGGTGAGGGTGCCGCCCTCCCAGCGGCCCTGGGCACGCAAGGCCTTCAGGCGCTGGCGGATCGCCGAGGCGCCGGGCGGGCCGCCTGGGAGCGGCGCCCCGGTCAGGTCCGCGTCGAAGGTCCAGGCCTGCCGGGCGATGCGGGCCGTCAGCTGGCCGTTCAGCGAAGCGGCAGCCAGCCGCGAGTCGGCGGCGGCCGGATTCACGCGCTGCAGCGTGGCACGGGCGTCCCAGGCGAGCGCCGGGGCCTCGGTGCCTTTCGGCGGATTCGAGGCGGTGGGCACGGACTGCGCCTGGGCCAGGATGCGTCCACCGGCGGCCACGGCGTCAAGCGATTCGATGATCCACTGGCCGCCCGCATAGCGGGCGCGGGCTTTCAGCTGGTCCAGCGGCAGTTGCTGGCGGTCCCAGGGGCCGGGCAGGGCGTTCGACAGGTCGGCCTGCGCCAGCCAGCCGTCGGCCCGCGGCATGACCGTGGCCTGGCCTCGCAGCAGGGTGCGGGGCGCCTGCGGCCACAAGGCCGCCAGGTCGAGCCCCTGCCAGTCGCCTTGGGCGCCGGCAACGGGTTGAGGCTGCCAGGGCTGGATGCGGGCCGTCACCGTGGCCTTCATCGGCGTGCTGGCAAGTGCGCTGCCTGGGGTGGCCGGGCGTCGGGTGATCGGCGCGGCCAGGTCCCGCGGCGCCAGCCCGGCGGACAGCTCCAGGGTGGCATCCATCCCGGCCAGCGCACCCTGCGCCTGTGCGCTGGCCACCAGCGTGACCGTTCGCAGGCTGCCAGGTGGGGTGGTCACGACCTCGCCCTGAAGGTGCACGGCCAAGGCCATGGCGCCCGCAGCTTCAAGCTCACCCGAAAAATCGTAGTTTCCCGAAGAAATACGCGCTTTTCCAGCGTCGATCCGATGAATTTTGCTATCAAAAGTGTATCTACCCGCCAAGCCATTTACGACCAGCGGCGGCGAGCCGATCCATTCCAGCGTGGTCACTTCAAAGGGAGCCTCGACCCGGATCGGCAGCGTCAGCTCGGGGGGCGGGGTCGCCGGTGTCGGCGCCCGCTTGTCTTCGATCCGCAAGCGGGCGATGGCGAGCCGGTCCAGCCGCAGCTGGCCATCGAGCAGGCCGGCCAGCGACCAGGCCACTTCGGCATCACGGGCCTCCACGCTGAGCGCACCCTGGCGCCAGCGCAGCCAGCCGATGCGCCCGCCTGAGCGCAGGCTGCCTTCCACCTCGCCGGCGTCCAGCGACTGGTCGGCGGGCAGCATCCGGCCGGCCAGATCCAGGGTCGTGGCAAGGGATCGATCAATGCCTGACCACAGGTAGAGCGACAGCCCCAGGCCGGCCAGCACCAGCAGGGCGGCGCCAACGCCGAGCACGAACGGCATGAGCCGGCGCATCAGAACAGCACCCCCATGCTGAGGTTCAGGCGCAGCTTTTGCGTCGCCACGCCCCAGGCCAGGTCGATCTGCAACGGACCGATCGGGCTGTTCCACTGCGCGCCCGCGCCGACACCGACCTTGGCGGTCAGTTGCTGGGGCTTGTCGGCCACACCACCGGCATCGACAAACGCGACGAAGTCCCAGGCCGTCGTCAGGCCATCGATGATGATCGGGCGTTGCAGTTCCAGGCTGCCCACGGCCAGGTAGCGACCGGCGGCGGTCTGGCCGTCCGGCAGCGTGACGCCTATGCTGCGGTAGGCATAGCCGCGCACCGTGTTGTCGCCGCCTGTCAGGAACAGCTGCGTGGTGGGCAGGTTTGCGGCTTCATTGGCCAGCACGGCGCCCAGTTCGGCCCGCGCCGCGATGCGGGTGCCGCGCGCCACGTTCCGGTCGGCCTGTCCGCCAGGATGGCCCAGCGGGATGTAGCCGAGCCACTTGCCAACCAGGCGGCCAAAGGGGTAGCGGGTGTCGCCCACCGTCACGCCACCGCCCACATCCAGAGACAGGCCGTGCCCGCTGGTGGGAAACAGCCGGCTGTCAAAGTCCCGGCGGGTCCAGACGTAGTTCGCGCTCAACGCGTTGGCGTCCGGCGGCGGGTTGGTGCCGGTGTTGCGGGCGCGTTCGTATTGCAGGAAATAGGAGCGGTCGACGGACTCCGTCGCGCGCGTGCGACCGGCGCGCAGCAACAGGCTGTCGACCTCGAAGCTGCCGGATTCCTCACGTGCCACCTGCGCCGAGGTGCGCCAGCGCCAGAGGTTGGCGTCAGGCGGCGCGGTCCACTCCGTGCCGAGGGACTTCTTGGGCTGTTCGTAGAGCAGCTTGGTGACGGCCCGCCAGCCGATGACCGGCAGCTGGTGCTCGGTGTGCTCCATCGAAAAGCGCAGGCCGGTGTCGGTATTGACACCCAGGCCCAGGATCAGCTTTTGCCGCTTGGCTTCGCGCACCTTCACGCGCATGACCGTGGCCTCTGGGCCGCCGGAGGTGTCCAGGCTCAGGTAGACCGAATCGAAGTAGCCGCTGTCGCTCAGGCGCTGCTGGGCCTCGAGCATGCGGGTCTGGTCGTAGGTTTCACCGGGGGGCAGCTGCGCCAGCCGGGTCACCAGCTCTGTGGAATGGCGGTCCAGCCCGCTGATCACCATGTCGCCCACCTTGAAGGCGGGCCCGGAATCCAGCGTCACGCTCAGGCGCGCACTGTGCGTCTCGGGGTCGATGTCGGCCCGGCTGTCGGCCAGCTTGCCCACCGGATAGCGCACGGTGGTGAGCTCGCGCAGCGCCGCCAGCTTGGCCGCGTCCCATTCCGACTGGGTGAAGCGCATGCCAGGGCGCAACGTCCAGAGCGACTCGATCTTTTCACGCTGCGCCCTTGCGCCTTCTTCGGTGGCGATCGGCCCGGTGAAGTCGATGCGCACGTCGGTCACCTGGGTCGGTTGACCGGGATCCACGCTCACGATCACCCTTCGCGGTTCCGCAGCGACGGCCGGCGCCTGCTCGATGGTGACCACGGGCGAGAAATAGCCCAGTGTGGCCAGAATCTCCTCGGCGTTTTTCCGGGCCACCGGCAACAGGCGCGCCAGTTCGTTGTCGTCCAGGCCGGGCAGCTCGGCGAAGCGCGGCAACTCGAGGCGACGGGTCAGCACGTCCTGGATGTCTTTGGGTGCCCGGATCTCCACCGCGAAAGCCGGCCCTTTGTCTGCCGTGGTCGTTGCCTGCCTCTGCGCCTGGCGTTGTGCGCGCCGCTGCTCCGGCGTCAGCGCCTGCCCGTCCGCCGCCGTCTGCGCCGTCGCCGGTGCCTGCAGCAAGGCGCAGGCCAACAGCGAAAGCGGTAGCCACCCGAGGCGGGAGCAGGTCCGGGATCGGTTCATCGCGGCACGCAGGTTGGCCGGCTCAGCCTCTCAGCCCAGTTGCACCGGTTCTCCTTGCCGGTTGAAGGGCAGCAGGGACCGGACGTCGCCCGCCTTGATCATGGCCACCATGCGTTTGATCGGCTCTTCGGCGTCCGCCGCGCTGGGCGGCGTGCCGTTGCGCCCGGACAGGCTCGCCGCAAAGACGATGACCCAGTCCAGGCTGAACTGCTCGGCTTCCTGCGCGAACGCTGCGAATGTGCTCAGTTCGTCGAGCGCCTTGTCCACACAGACGGCGGGCACCAGCGCGCCACCCTCGCCCCGCTCGAACGCGGCCTTCTGCGCGGCGTTGGCATCGCCCGGCAACTCCGCCACCGCGAACGTGAACAGCAGGCGCTGTGGCTCGTTTTGCTGGCGGGCGGCGGCGAGAAAGTCGTCAAAGTGCGTGATGTCCATTGTCTTGAGCCCGATCTGAAAAGGGGCAATTTACCAGCCGGCGCACAATGACCGTTTTTTTGGGAGAGGTTCGATTGGCTCATTCAGCGCCACTGCCCGGTTTTGAAGCACCCGCCGTCGGATTCGAGCAGCCCTTCGAGATGCTGCGGGCCTGCCACGAACGCGTCCAGCGCTCGCTGGACCTGCTCCGGCGGCTCATCGAATACCTCGATACGCGCGGGCATGACCGTTCGACCCGATCGGCCGCGGCCGATGTGCTGCGCTACTTCGATATTGCCGCGCCGCTGCACCATGAGGACGAGGAACTGCACGTGTTCCCGGCGCTGGCCGACAGCGCCGATGCGGCCCTGCAGGAAGCGATCGCCGTGCTGCGGGATGACCACGTGCGCATGGCCGAGCGCTGGGCTTTGGCGCGCGGGGTGCTGCTGGGCTGGCGCGACGATCCGGCACCGACGCCGCTGGATGAGCCGTCGCGGGCGTTGCTCAAAGCCTTCAGTGACGCTTACGACGCCCACATCGCCACGGAAGAGCGCTTGGTCTACCCGGCGGCCCAAGCCGCCTTCGACGCAACAGGCCTGGCGCGCATCGGCGCCGAGATGCAGGCGCGGCGCCGGGCGGCCTGAACGCCGCTATTTGCTCAGCAGCCGCATTGCGTCTTCCAGCCCCTTGAGCGTCAGCGGGAACATGCGCTGGCTGACCAGCTGCTGGATCACGGAAATGCTCTGGCGGTACTGCCAGACGCCCTGAGGCTCGGGGTTGATCCAGGCGAACTTCGGAAACGCGTGGGTGAGGCGCTGGATCCATTCGGCGCCGGCTTCCTCGTTGTTGTATTCCACGCTGCCGCCGGGCTGCAGGATTTCGTAGGGACTCATCGTCGCGTCGCCGATGAAGATGAGCTTGTAGTCCTTGTTGTACTTGCGGATGATGTCCCAGGTCGGGAACTTCTCCGCGAAGCGGCGCCGGTTGTTCTTCCACATGAAGTCATAGACGCAGTTGTGGAAGTAGTAGAACTCGAGGTGCTTGAACTCGGCCTTGGCGGCGGAGAACATTTCTTCCACGCGGTGGATGTGCTCGTCCATGGTGCCGCCCACGTCCATCAGCAGCAGCACCTTCACGTTGTTGTGCCGCTCGGGCACCATCTTGATGTCCAGCCAGCCCGCATTGGCCGCGGTGCAGCGGATGGTGTCGGGCAGGTCCAGCTCCTCGGCCGAGCCCTCGCGCGCAAACTTGCGCAGCCGCCGCAGGGCCACCTTGATGTTGCGGGTGCCCAGTTCCTGCGTGTCGTCGTAGTCGCGGTAGGCGCGCTGGTCCCAGACCTTCACCGCGCTCTTGTTGCGCCCCTTGTCCTGGCCGATGCGGATGCCTTGCGGGTTCGAGCCATACGCGCCGAAGGGCGAGGTGCCGCCGGTGCCGATCCACTTGTTGCCGCCCTCGTGGCGCTCCTTCTGTTCCTCGAAGCGCTTCTTGAGCGTCTCCATGAGCTCGTCCCAGCCCATCTTCTCGATCTTGGCCTTTTCCTCGGGGCTGAGCTCCAGCTCCAGGTTCTTGCGCAGCCATTCCAGCGGCACGTCCTTGGTGAAGTCCGCGATCATCTCCACGCCCTTGAAGTAGGCGGCGAAGGCGCGGTCGAACTTGTCGAAGTGCTTCTCGTCCTTGACCAGCGCGGTGCGCGAGAGGTAGTAGAAATCGTCGATCTTGTAGGCGTCGTCCGAGTTCGGGCCGACCACGTTGGCCTGCAGCGCCTCCAGCAGGGTCAGGTATTCCTTGACCGAAACCGGCAGCTTGGCGCTGCGCAGGGTGTAGAAGAAATCGATCAGCATGGTGATCTCCTGAAGTCGGCTGCGGCCCGGTCAGCGCCGGCGCTCCAGCAGGTAGAGCAACTGCGCTTTGGCCTCGGGCCATTCGCCGGCGCGCAGGCTGTACATCACGGTGTCGCGGATGGTGCCGTCGCGGCGCAGCGCATGGCCGCGGATCACGCCATCCCTTTTCGCGCCCAGGCGCTCGATGGCGGCCTGCGAGGCGAAGTTGAAATTGTCGGTGCGCCAGCCCACCACGGCGCAGCCCAGGGTCTCAAAGGCATGGCGCATCAGCAGCAGCTTGGCGGTGGTGTTGACATGGCTGCGCTGCACACTTTGGGCATACCAGGTGTAGCCGATCTCCAGGCGTTTCACGGCGGGCAGGATGTCGTGGTAGCTGCTGGAGCCCAGCACGCGCCCGCTGGCGCTGTCGAGCACGGCAAAGGCGAAGCGGTTGCCGGCTGCGCGCATCGCGAGCGCGTCCTCGATGTACGTGCGGGTCTGGTGCGGTTCGGGGACCGAGGTGACGCGGATGTTCCAGAGTTCGCCGTCCGCGGCAGCGGCCCGCAATCCATCCTCATGGGCCAGCGCCAGCGGCTCCAGCGTGACGCCGCGTTCGGACAGCGTGACCGGCTCGACGAAGCTCATGGCGACGGCTTGTCCTGTGATGAACCCGCCTGCCGCGCCGCACGCCAGCGCCGTGCTGCCTGCAACCCCAGGCCGCCGCCCAGGCCCACGAGCAGGATGCCGAGGATGCTGGCGGTGCCGTAGCCCGGCGCGAACACGTCCAGCCCGAACAGCCGGCCCAGCCAATAGCCAGCCAGTGCGCCGCCGACGAAGCCGACGGCGTCGGACACGCCTTCCAGCAGCATGCGGTTGGGACCGGTCATCGGTTCCTCTGGTTCATGAAGACCAGTTTCTCGAACAATGTCACGTCCTGCTCGTTCTTGAGCAGCGCACCCACCAGCGGCGGCACCGAGACCTTGCTGTCGGTGCTCTGCAGCGCCTCCAGCGGAATGTCCTCGGCCACCAGCAGCTTGAGCCAGTCCAGCAGCTCGGAGGTGCTGGGCTTTTTCTTCAGGCCGGGCAGGTTGCGCACGTCGTAGAAGGTTTTCATCGCGGCGGTCAGCAGCTCCTTCTTGAGATCGGGGAAGTGCACGTCCACGATCAGCTTCATGGTCTCCGCGTCGGGGAACTTGATGTAGTGGAAGAAGCAGCGGCGCAGGAAGGCGTCGGGCAGTTCCTTCTCGTTGTTCGAAGTGATGAACACCAGCGGGCGGTGCCTGGCCCGGACCAGCTCCCGGGTTTCGTAGCAGTAGAACTCCATGCGGTCGATCTCGCGCAGCAGGTCGTTCGGGAATTCGATGTCAGCCTTGTCGATCTCGTCGATCAGCAGCGCCACCGGCTGCTCGGCGGTGAAGGCCTGCCACAGCACGCCCTTGACGATGTAGTTGTGGATGTCCTTCACGCGCTCATCGCCCAGCTGCGAGTCGCGCAGGCGGCTGACCGCGTCGTACTCGTACAGGCCCTGCTGCGCCTTGGTGGTGGACTTGATGTGCCACTGCAACAGGGGCATGCCCAGCGCCTCGGACACTTCCTCCGCCAGCATCGTCTTGCCGGTGCCGGGCTCGCCCTTGACCAGCAGCGGGCGCTTCAGCGTGATCGAAGCATTGACGGCCAGCATCAGATCCTGGGTGGCGACGTAGTTTTGAGTACCTTGGAATTTCATGGGGGACAGGAGTAGTGGAAAACGCGACACCGGATGGGAGATCAGGGTCGATATAATTTCCGTTTGATATTTATCAAACTCTGATCGATTGTGCGCGCAAAATGAACAAGTTGTTGACCTCGGTATTTGCTGTTGCTGTCGCTTCCGTGACCGCTTTTTCCGTCCAGGCCCAGGAAGTCAAGGGTGACGCGAAGGCCGGTGAAACGAAGATCGCCATGTGCATCGGCTGCCACGGCATTCAGGGCTACCAGGCCACCTTCCCTGAAGTCTACAAGGTGCCGAAGATCTCGGGCCAGGGCGCGAAGTACATCGCCTCGTCCCTGGCTGCGTACAAGAAGGGCGATCGCAAGCACCCCACCATGCGGGGCATCGCCGACAGCTTGAGCGACCAGGACATGGCCGACGTCGCCGCCTACTATGAGCAGAGTGGCCAGACCGGCGCTGCAGCGGCCGCCAAGGCCTCGCGCGAGCCCAATACCCAGGTGGCCGAACTGCTGAAAAAAGGCGCCTGCGTGTCCTGCCACGGCGAGAATTTCGCCAAGCCCATCGACCCGTCGTATCCCAAGATCGCCGGCCAGTATGGCGACTACCTCTATGCCACGCTCAAGTCCTACAAGAACGACACCCACAACACCTGGGGTCGTGCCAACGGCGTGATGGGCAGCGTGGCCAAGCAGTTCTCGAACAACGAGTTGAAGGCGCTGGCGACCTACGTCGCCTCGCTGGACGGCGACCTCAAGACCGTGCCGCAGTCGCGTTTTCGCTGAACGCGTGACCTGTTCCGGTGACCGGCCCGCTTCGGCGGGCTTTTTATCGTCCCGATTCGGCCGTCCGCAGCGCGAAGAGGGGATGATTTGCTACAAAAAAATAGTGTGTTGTGGCCCGCGAGGCATCAGTCGCGCGTGGCGTGCCGCTGCACGCAGTCGATGTAGGCGGCGCCATCGGGCGCCCGGCCGGCGCGCTGGCTTTCCCAGACCATGCGACCGAGGCACTCCATGGTCTCGTGGTGCGCCGCATGCAGCGAATTGCGCTTGTGGGTCAGCAATTCCACCGCCTGGCGGATGCCGCGCGGCTGGTCGATGCTGCACTGCTCGCTGATTGACAGGTGCATCGACAGGTGCAGGAACGGGTTGGCGTTGGTCGGGTCGGGCGTGCCCATGGCTCGCAGTGCCGCATCGACATCGCCCAGGGCCTCGTGGTACTCGGGGTGCTCGGCGATCCAGAGGCTGGCGATTGTTTCGATTGCCTCCAGTGGCAGACCGTCGCGCGACTTGGCATAGACCGCGCAGAAAAATCGCCGCACATCGGCTTGACTGGGTTGGATCAGCATGGCGCCGATTGTCGCCCACGGATCGGTGCCCGCAAGGGCCCCGGTCGGCTGCGCTGGCGCAGGCGACCGTCGGCGGACGCGCTACGATGGCAACTGCCGAAATTCTGGAGAACCCCATGACCCATGCCTATATCTGCGACGCGATCCGTACCCCCTTTGGCCGTTACGGCGGCGCACTGTCCAGCGTGCGCACCGACGACCTCGGCGCCATCCCGATCAAGGCGCTGATGGCGCGCAATCCCAACGTCGATTGGGGTGCCGTGACCGACGTGCTGTACGGCTGCGCCAACCAGGCCGGCGAGGACAACCGCAACGTCGCCCACATGGCCAGCCTGCTGGCCGGCCTGCCGGTGGGCGTGCCCGGCGCCACCATCAACCGGCTGTGCGGCTCCGGCCTGGACGCGGTGGGCACCGCCGCGCGCGCCATCCGCTGCGGGGATGCCAGCATGGTCATTGCCGGCGGCGTGGAAAGCATGAGCCGCGCGCCCTTCGTCATGCCCAAGGCCGAAAGCGCCTTCTCGCGGGCCAACGCGGTCTACGACACCACGATCGGCTGGCGCTTCGTCAACAAACGCATGAAAGAGCTGTACGGTGTCGAATCCATGCCCGAGACGGCCGAGAACGTGGCCGCCGAGTTCCACATCGAGCGCGAGGCGCAAGACCGCATGGCGCTGGCCAGCCAGCTCAAGGCCGTTGCGGCCCAGAAGGCCGGTCACCTGGCGCGAGAAATCACGCCGGTGGCCATCCCGCAGAAAAAGGGCGATGCCCTGGTGGTCGATACCGACGAACACCCGCGCGAGACCACGCTGGAGTCACTGGCCCGGCTCAAGGGCGTGGTGCGCCCGGACGGCACGGTGACCGCCGGCAACGCCAGTGGCGTCAACGACGGCGCCTGCGCGCTGCTGCTGGCCGACAGCCACAGTGCCATGCGCAACGGGCTGGTGCCCAAGGCGCGCGTGGTGGGCATGGCCGTGGCCGGGGTGGCGCCGCGCATCATGGGCATCGGCCCGGCGCCGGCCACCCTGAAGGTGCTGGCGCACACCCGGCTCAAGCTGGAGCAGATGGACGTCATCGAGCTCAACGAAGCCTTTGCCGCTCAAGGCCTGGCGGTGCTGCGCCAGCTCGGCCTGTCCGACGACGACGAGCGCGTCAACGCCTGGGGGGGCGCGATTGCCCTGGGCCATCCGCTGGGCGCATCGGGTGCGCGGCTGGTCACCACGGCCGTCAACCGGCTGCATGCCACGGGCGGACACTTCGCGCTGTGCACCATGTGCATCGGCGTGGGGCAGGGCATTGCGTTGATCGTGGAGCGGGTGTGAGCGTGGCCGGGGCCGGTTCGCCTCCGATCGCACATGGGCATGGCGCGTGATCAGCCGGTGATTCGGCGCCTGATGCCGGACGACGCCGGGGAATACCGCACCTTGCGCCTGCGTGCGCTGCGTGAGCACCCCGACGCGTTCACCTCCAGCTTCGAGGAAGAGCAGCTTCGCCCCCTGGCCTGGGCGCAGGCGCGCCTGCGGCCCGATGTCGAGCGTCCGCACGATTTTTTTCTGGGCGCTTTCATCGGCGACGAACTCGTCGGCATGGTGGGGCTGCAGGGCCGCTACCGGCCCAAGGAGCGGCACAACGCCGCGGTGGTGGGCATGTACGTGGCGCCTGATGCCGCGGGCCGGGGGGTGGGCGGCGCGCTGATGCGCGAACTGCTCGCGCAGGCGCGCGCGCTGCCGGATCTGGAGCAACTGGACCTGACGGTGACGCAAGGCAACGACGTCGCGCAGGCCCTGTACACACGCCTGGGCTTTGGTGCCTTCGGCGTGCTGCCGCGCGCGATCCGGGTCGACGGCCGGTACTTCGCCAAGGTCCATATGAACCTGCGCCTGCGCTGAGCGCCAGCCGGGCTCAGCTCTGCCAGGCGGGCAGCTGCCAGTTGCGCCACAGCGCCAATCCGCGCAGTCCGGCCGTCACGGCCAGGCACGCCAGCAACGCCACCGGGCCCGGCGCCTGGGCGTGCAGCAGGCCCACGTAGACCCAGCCGCCCGCGAAGGCGCACACCGCATAGGGCCGGTGGTCGCGGAAGGCGGTGGGAATCTCGTTGCAGACCATGTCGCGTAGCACACCGCCGAACACCCCCGTCACCAGCCCCATCAGCACCGCCACCAGGGCGGGCGAGCCGGTCTCCAGGGCGCGGTCCACCCCGACGGCGGTGAACAGGCCCAGCCCCAGCGCATCGGGCCAATGGATGGCGCGTTCGGTGGGTTCAAAGTGGCGGTTGCGCATGAACAGCATGGCCGCCACGCACAGCAGCAGCAAACCCCAAAGCCAGTTCACGTGGCGCACCCAGAAGAACGGCCGCTGGTCCAGTAGCAGGTCGCGCAGCGTGCCGCCGCCGAACGCCGCCAGGAAAGCCACCACGCACACGCCCACGGCGTCCAGGCGCTTGCGCGCCGCCTCCATCAGGCCGGACAGGGCGAAGGCGAGCGTGGCCGTCAGCTCCAGCAGCAGCCGCAGCACCTCGCTCCAGGAATGAACGTCACGCATCGGGTGATTGTCGCCTTGCGGCAACGGGGATGCCGGGCCCGGGTAACATCGCCGCAGGCCCTGGGCCGGCGTGCCTGGCCGATGGAGAGCCGGTTTGCGCACCGTGCGCCCGGCCTGCCCCATCATGATTTTTCCCCTCATCACCGACCCGTTCTTCTACGCCGTCTCGATTCCCGCGGTGCTGCTGCTGGGCATCAGCAAGAGCGGCTTCGGCGCGGGCTTTGGCTCACTGGCCGTGCCGATGATGGCGTTGGCGGTCACGGTGCCGCAGGCGGCGGCCATCCTGATGCCGGTGCTGCTGGTGATGGACCTGCTGGGCATGGCGGCGTTCCGCAACGATTTCGATCGCAAACTGCTGAAATTCCTGCTGCCCTTCGGCCTGCTCGGCATCGTGGCCGGCGCCTTGCTGTTCAAGGTGCTGGAGCCCAAGGTCGTGGCCGGCATCGTGGGCGGCTTCACCCTGCTGTTCCTGGCGCAGCGGCTGATGTTCCCGCCCCGGCCCGACAGCGCGCCGCCGCCACGCTGGGCCGGTGCCCTCCTCACGGTGACCTCGGGCTTCACCAGCTTCATCGCCCACGCCGGCGGCCCGCCGATCAATGCCTATGTGATCCCGCTCAAGCTCAGGCCCGTGCTCTTCACCGGCACCATGGCGTTTTTCTTCTTCTTCATCAACATCGCCAAATGGATTCCCTATGCATGGCTGGGGCTGCTGGACACGCGCAACTTCGCCACTTCGCTGGTGCTGCTGCCCTTGGCGCCGGTCGGCGTGTGGGTGGGCGTGCGTGTTGCTCGGCGCGTCAAACCGGTGCTGTTCTACCGCTTCGTGTTTGCCGGGATGTTTCTCACGGGCGTCAAGCTGCTGTGGGATGCATTCCGCTGAAGAGTCCTGAATCCATAGCAAACAATGACCATTTCACGATGGGAACTGGCCAGTTAGATGTAATAAATCAGCTGGAACGCGCCGGGGTGCCTTCGGAAATCGCACCGCCGGTGTTTTGTTGCCGCTCTGCTCGCTCCTGGGCCATCTGCGCCTCCAGCTGCTCGCGCCCTTGCTTGGCCACCGCAATCAGCTTGGCGCGGTCCTTGTGGTGCGGGTACATCTGTTCCAGCAAGGCCAGGTTGTGCGCGCGAAAGCGTCCGACATGCACCTTGACCTCGTCAGGCATCTGGCCCATCAGTTCCAGCACACAGGCCGCACTCACCAGGCTGGACTCGAACACCTCGCGTTGCACCCGCGTCACGCCCCGCTCGCGCAGCCCGTTCCAGTGCGTCACGTCGCGCGCCCGCGCAACCAGCGCCAGATTGGGGAAGTGCTCGCGCGCCAGGTCCACGATGGCCAGCGACTGCTCCACGTCGTCCACGGCCACCACCAGGATGCGCGCCGTGGCCGCGCCCGCGGTGCGCAGCAGGTCGAGTCGGGTCGCGTCGCCATAGAACACCCGGTAGCCGAATGCCCGCGCCGCCTCGATCATTTCGGCGTCATGGTCCAGCACCGTGGACGGGATGCCCTGCGCCGACAGCATGCGGCCGACGATCTGGCCGTAGCGGCCGAAGCCGGCGATGATGATGGGCGCGTCCTGCGGCTCCGAGATTTCTTCCAGCACCGGCACGTTGCAGTTCGCATACCGCGGCAGCAACAGGCGGTCCACCGCCAGCAGCAAGAGCGGGCTGAGCAGCATCGACAGGGCCACCGCGCCGATCAGCAGCGACGCGACCTCAGGGGAAAACACCCTGGCCCCGGCGGCAGCCTGAAAGACGACGAAGGCGAATTCCCCGCCTTGCGCCAGCAGCAGGGTGAACACCGGTCGGTCCTGGAACGGCAGCTTCATGGCGCCGGCCAGGACATAGATCACCAGCAGCTTGACGACCATGAAACCCAGCAAAATCGCGGCCATCGCGCCGGGGTGCGCGATCAGCACGCCGAAGTCGATGCTCATGCCCACGGCGATGAAAAACAACCCGAGCAGCAGGCCCTTGAAGGGCTCGATGTCGGTCTCCAGCTCGCGCCGGTACTCGCTGTCGGCCAGCAGCACGCCGGCCAGGAAAGCGCCCAGTGCCATCGACAGGCCCAGCCACTGCATCAGCATCGCGATGCCCACCACCAGCAGCAGCGCGGCCGCCGTGAAGACCTCCGACGTTTTGCTGAGGGCGATCCAGCGCAGCGCCGGGCGCAACAACAGGCGGCCGCCCAGGATGACCCCGCCCACAACCCCTATGACTTTGATAGCTTCCCAGGACCGATTGACGCCGGGAAGGGCCTGGTTCGAGCCTGAAACACCGTCCACCAGGCCGCCCAGCAGCGGCAGCAGCGCCAGGATCGGGATCGCCGCCACGTCCTGGAACAAAAGGATTGAAAAGCCCGCCTGCCCGCTCGATGTGCGCAGCAGGTTGCGCTCCTGCATCACCTGAAGCGCAATTGCCGTGGACGACAGCGCCAGCCCCAGCGCCGCCACCACGGCGGTCGGCCAGGCGACGCCCAGCGCGAGCGCCACGCCCGCCAGCGCCGCGGCGCAGCCCAGCACCTGCGCGCTACCCCAGCCGAAGATTGGCCGGCGCAGGCTCCACAGGCGCCGCGGCTCCAGCTCCAGCCCGACCAGGAACAGCATCAGCACCACACCGAACTCGGCAAAGTGCAGGATGTCGTCGACATTGCTCACCAGGCGCAGGCCCCAGGGCCCGATCGCCATGCCGGCGGCCAGGTAGCCGATGATGGCGCCCAGGCCCAGTGCGCGCGACAGCGGCACCGCGATCACGGCGGCGGTGAGGTAAATGAAGCTGTTGACCAGCCAGGTGGGAGTGTGTTCCATGCCGTTAACATACCTGAACGTCGCCATGCCTGCGGCGCCCGCGCAGGAAGCGGCTGCAGGCAAACCCGCGCATCAACAGGAGAACTCCCATGCCGGTCATCGTCGTTGCCAACCCCAAGGGGGGCGCGGGCAAGTCCACACTCGCTACCAACGTGGCCGGGTATCTGGCCGCGCAAGGCCACGCTGTGATGCTGGGAGACGCGGATCGCCAGCAGTCCTCGCGCCTGTGGCTCGGCTTGCGCCCCGCCGTGGCGCGGCGCATCACCAGCTGGGATGTGACACCCGACATGACGGCCCGCCCGCCCAAGGGCACCAGCCATGTGGTGCTCGACACGCCGGGCGGCCTGCACGGCAAGCGTTTCAAGGAAATGGTTCGCGTCGCTGACAAGGTGATCGTGCCCCTGCAGCCCAGCATCTTCGACATCTACGCCACGCGCGCCTTTCTGGACGAACTGGCCGAACAGCGCCACGCCGGGCGCTTGAAGGTCGGCCTGGTCGGCATGCGGGTCGATGCGCGCACCATTGCCGCCGATCAGTTGCGCGAATTCGTCGATGGCCTGGGCCTGCCGGTGCTGGGTTTCCTGCGCGACACCCAGAACTACGTGCATCTGGCGGCGCGCGGCCTCACGCTGTTCGACGTGCCGCCGGGTCGCGTCGAGAAGGATCTGGCGCAGTGGGAGGCCATCTGTCGCTGGCTGGACACAGCCTGACCGGGCCTGACGCTACAGTGACGCGATGAAAACTTTCCAGACCCTCAAGGAACTGGCCGCCTGCGCCGGCCAGACGGTTGCCACCAGCGACTGGATCCCCATCACCCAGGAACAGGTGAACCAGTTCGCCGAGGCCACGGGCGATCACCAGTGGATCCATGTGGACGTCGAAAAGGCCAAGAAGGGCCCCTTTGGCGGGCCGATTGCGCACGGCTTTCTGACGCTGTCGCTGCTGCCTCTTTTTTTTGAATCCACCATCACCGTGACCGAGTCGGCCATGGGCGTCAATTACGGCCTCAACAAGGTGCGCTTCATCGCGCCGGTGCCCGTGGGCAGCCGGCTGCGCGCGCACATGAAGCTGCTGTCGGCCGAGCCGATCGACAACAGCGGCTACCAGATGGCCTGGGAGATCACGGTCGAGCGCGAGGGCGCGGCCAAGCCGGTGTGCATCGCCGAATCGCTGTCTCGGCGGTATTGAGGGCACCTCAGGCGGCCGGTCCTGGCCGTTTTTTCGTCAGATTGACCTTTTCCCAGCGTCGGTTGGTCACGGGCAGCTATTGAATACATAGCGCATAGGGGCGCGCTTTGCGTCGCCCAGGTCTACGCAAAGCCGTTCTGCCGCCAGGCCTCGAACACCGTCACCGCCACCGCGTTTGACAGGTTCAGACTGCGCTGACCTGCGCGCATGGGCAGGCGAAGCTGCTGGGCCGGCGCAAGGGTTTCGCGCAGCTCGGGTGCCAGGCCCCGCGTCTCCGCGCCGAACACCAGCCAGTCACCGTTGTGGAAGTCCACCTCATGCACGGTGCGCGTGCCGCGCGTCGTCAGCGCGAACAGGCGCGTCGGGTCCGGCGATTCGTTCTCGAGAAAAGCCGCCCAGTTCGCATGCCGCCGCACCTCGGCGTACTCATGGTAGTCCAGCCCCGCGCGGCGCATGTGCTTGTCGTCCATTGAAAACCCCAGCGGCTCGATCAGGTGCAGCATGCATCCGGTGTTGGCTGCCAGCCGGATCACGTTGCCGGTGTTGGGCGGAATCTCGGGCTCGACCAGGACGATGTGGAACATGCGCGGATTGTCGCCGGTGAACCGGGTTCGCAGGCGCCGGCAGCGGCGCATGCTTTTGCCAGCGAGGGCGCTAAACGACCTCTGTCCGGGCGAAGACCAGCGCCGTGATGTGCGCCGCGCCGGCCTGGCGCAAAGCCAGCGAAGCCGCGTGCAGCGATGCACCGCTGGTCATGACGTCGTCCACCAGCACCACGCGGCGGTCCCGAAGTTCATGGGCGCGCAGGGGCTCCACCGCAAACACCCCTTGCACGTTGCGCAGGCGCTCGGCGCGTTTGAGTTCGCTTTGCGCCGGCGTGTGGCGGGTGCGCAGCAGCAGGCGGGCGTCGGTGCGCCGCGGTGCCAGGTGCTGCGCCAGCAGCAACGCCTGGTTGAATCCGCGCTCGGCCAGGCGCTCACGGGCCAGCGGCATGGGTAGCACCCGGTCCGCCTGCTCCAGCGCAGGCTCGACCCAGGGGGTGCTGCGCATCACGGTGGCCAGCGCGCCCGCCCATCCGGGCTGACCCGCGAACTTGAACTGGGTCACGCAGTCCGCCCAGGGCCAGCGGTACGCCACCGCCGCCAGGCAGACATCCAGCGGCGGCGGCTCCTTCAGGCAAGCGCCGCACTGGTGGACGTTCGCCGACACCGGCAGGGCGCAGGTGGCGCAGCGCGGCACCGGCTGCGCAAAGCGCGCCACGCACGCGTTGCACACCACCTGCGAAGGCCAGGCATGACAAATGGCGCAGCGGGCGGGCAGGCGGCGCGAAGCCCTCTCGATCAACGCTCGAAACATGGAATCAATATACTGCCTCGCCTGCGCTTGCCCTGGCCGGCGCATCCGCCATGACCCACGAACTGCCCCCCACCATCGACCCCGTTGCTGCCGCGCGCTGGGCCGCCCTGTCCATGCCCGCGTCCGCATGGCCATCCGGCGAAGCGCCGGCTTCGGCCTGGCTGCACGAGGAGGTGGCCCGGCGCATGGAAGAACGTCTGGCCTGGATCAAGCTGCGGCCGCAGCAGTGGGCCCACTGGGAGGCCGTGCGCGGCGGACTGCAGGCGCACCAGCTGCTGGCGCAGCGCTACCCGGATGCTGGATGTTTCGTGGTCGAGTCCAGTCCCGTTCGCCTGCAACGGGCCCGCGACGTGCTGTCCAAGCCCTGGTGGCACCCCGGACGCTGGAAGGCCGCGCCCACCCGTTTCGAGGCGCCGCCCGAGGGCAGCCTGCAGATGCTGTGGGCCAACATGCTGCTGCACCAGGTGGCCGACCCGCAGGCCCTGATCGCCCACTGGCACCGCACGCTGGCGGTGGACGGCTTTCTCATGTTCTCCTGCTTCGGACCTGACACCTTGCGCGAACTGCGCGAGTTGTACCGCGCACTGGGCTGGCCGGCGCCAGCGCACGAATTCACCGACATGCACGACTGGGGTGACATGCTGGTGCAGGCCGGATTCGCCGAACCCGTGATGGACATGGAACGCATCACCCTGACCTTCGCCACGCCCCAGCGCCTGCTGCAGGAACTGCGCGAACTCGGGCGCAACCTGCATCCGGGCCGCTTTGCCGGGCTGCGTGGGCGCGGCTGGCTGCAGCGTCTGCACGAGGCCCTGGCCGCCCAGGCGGCCGGCGACGGCGCACCGCTGAGCCTGACTTTCGAGATCAATTACGGTCACGCCTTCAAGCCGGCACCGCGCCTGCGTGTGCAAGCCGAGAGCCTGGTCAGCCTCGAAGAGATGCGCCGCACGTTGCGCCAGCGCAAATAGAATCAGCGGATTCTTTGAGAAATATCAAAGACACATTCAGACGCGGCTAGAATTCGGCCTTGTTTGTTTGTCCGCGGGGCCTCTTTGCGAGGCTCTTTCTTCAGCAGCTTGACGCATGTCAAATCCGGCTTTTCGGTTCGCCAGGGTCTCCGGTCAGGGCATCGACTGGATGCTCAAGCGCAATTGCTCCGTCACGCCGTCCCAGCTGGGCTGGGCGTACGGAGCCTTGTGCGTGACGTCGCTGGGTATCGGTGCCTGGTTCTGGGCCATGGGTGCGCGTTTCGTGCTGGGGTTTGCGTGGATTGAGTTGATGGCGGTGGGTCTGGCATTCTTTGCCTACGCCCGCCATGCCGGTGATGGCGAGACGATTTCCCTGCGGGGCAGCCGTCTGGTGGTCGAGACGGCGCTGGGCGGCCGGCACCAGCGGGCCGAGTTCAGCAGGGACTGGGTACGTGTCGAGCCCCAGGCTGGCGACACCTCGCTGATCGAGGTGTCGGGGCAGGGGCGCAAGGTGAAGGTGGGTCGCTACGTGCGCCCGGAGTTGCGCCCCGCGCTGGCGCATGAGATTCGAACGGCATTGCGCCAGGCGTGATGTTGAGGTGGCGGCACCAAAGGGTGCCGCAGTGGTGGGCAGGTCAATCTGAGGCAAGAGAAGAGAAAACGATGAAGAACATTCCCAACAAGCTGGCTTCAATGCTGTGTCATGCGGGTGTGTGGGCCGGCGCCTGGGTCGCAACGGCGGCGCACGCCGTCAACGACCTGCCGGGTGGCCCCGCTGTCAACCAGCTCAACCTGCCGGAGCCGGCCACCAAGATCGCCGCCGAGCAGAATTCGCTGCACTGGATGATGCTGATCCTGTGCACCGTGATCTTTGTGGCGGTCTTCTCGGTGATGTTCTATTCCGTCTGGAAGCATCGCAAGTCCAAAGGCCACCAGGCCGCCAATTTCCATGAATCCGTCACGGTCGAAATCGTCTGGACGGTCATCCCCTTCATCATCGTGATCCTGATGGCCCTTCCGGCAACCAAGCTGCTGGTGGCCCAGAAGGACACCACCAACGCCGACCTCACCATCAAGGCCACCGGCTACCAGTGGAAATGGGGCTACGACTACCTCAAGGGCGAGGGAGAGGGCATCGGCTTCATCTCGACGCTGGACAACTCCCACCGTGTCATGTCCAACGCTGGCAAGCCCCAGGGCGACAACTACCTGCTCAAGGTGGACAACCCCCTGGTGGTGCCAGTGGGCAAGAAGATCCGCATCATCACCACGGCCAACGACGTCATCCACGCCTTCGCCGTGCCCCAGTTCGGCATCAAGCAGGACGCCATTCCCGGCTTCGTGCGTGACACCTGGTTCCGCGCCGAGAAGACCGGCGATTTCTACGGCCAGTGCCAGGAGCTGTGCGGCAAGGAGCATGCCTACATGCCGATCCACGTGAAGGTGCTGTCCGCTCAGGACTACACCGCGTGGGTCGAAGGCGAGAAGAAGAAGCTCGCCGCCAAGGCGGACGATCCCACCAAGGTCTGGACACAGGCCGACCTGGTCGCCCGTGGCGAGAAGGTTTACGCCGCCAATTGCGCGGCCTGCCACCAGGCCAGCGGCAAGGGCGCCGGCCCGATCAAGCCTCTTGACGGTGCCGCCGTCGTTCTCGATGCGGACAAGGGCAAGCAGATTGCGGTGCTGCTGAACGGTCAGAACAATGGCGCCATGCCGGCCTGGAAGCAGCTGTCCGACACCGAGATCGCCGCCGTCATCACGTTCACCAAGAACAACTGGTCGAACAAGACCGGCCAGGTCGTGCAGCCCGCTGACGTCAAGACGGCCCGCAAGTAAGCCCGAGCCGCATCCGGAAAAGAATTGAGAAGGAAACCGACATGAGTGCAGTCCTCGACCACCACGGCCACGGCGAACACGCCCACGACGACCATCACCACGCACCCACCGGCTGGCGCCGCTGGGTGTACGCCACTAACCACAAGGACATCGGCACGCTGTACCTGCTGTTCGCGTTCACCATGCTGATGATCGGTGGCGTGCTGGCGCTGATGATCCGTGCAGAGCTGTTCCAGCCCGGCCTGCAGTTCGTCAATCCCGAGCTGTTCAACCAGCTCACCACGATGCACGGCCTGATCATGGTGTTCGGCGCCATCATGCCGGCCTTTGTCGGGTTTGCGAACTGGATGATCCCGCTGCAGATCGGCGCCTCGGACATGGCGTTCGCCCGCATGAACAACTTCAGCTTCTGGCTGATGATCCCCGCCGCCCTGATGCTGGCCGGCTCGTTCTTCATGCCCGGTGGCGCACCCGCTGCCGGCTGGACGCTGTACGCGCCGCTGACACTGCAGATGGGCCCCTCCATGGACGCCGGCATTTTCGCGATGCACATCCTGGGCGCGTCGTCCATCATGGGTTCGATCAACATCATCGTCACCATTCTCAACATGCGCGCCCCCGGCATGACGCTGATGAAGATGCCCATGTTCGCCTGGACCTGGCTCATCACCGCCTACCTGCTGATCGCCGTGATGCCCGTGCTGGCCGGCGCCATCACCATGACGCTGACCGACCGCCACTTCGGCACCAGCTTCTTCAACCCCGCCGGCGGCGGCGACCCGGTGATGTACCAGCACATCTTCTGGTTCTTCGGCCACCCCGAGGTCTACATCATGATCCTGCCGGCTTTCGGCATCATCAGCCAGGTCGTTCCGGCCTTCGCCCGCAAGAAACTGTTCGGCTACGCCTCCATGGTGTATGCCACGTCGAGCATCGCCATCCTGTCGTTCATCGTCTGGGCGCACCACATGTTCACCACCGGCATGCCGGTCACGGGCCAGCTGTTCTTCATGTACGCCACCATGCTGATCGCCGTGCCCACCGCCGTGAAGATCTTCAACTGGATCGCCACCATGTGGCGCGGTTCGATGACCTTCGAGACGCCCATGCTGTTCTCCGTCGGCTTCATCTTCGTGTTCACCATGGGCGGATTCACTGGCCTGATCCCGGCCATCGCCCCGATCGACATCCAGCTGCAGGACACCTACTACATCGTGGCCCACTTCCACTATGTGCTGGTGGCCGGCTCGCTGTTCGCGTTGTTCGCTGGCTTCTACTACTGGTCGCCGAAGTGGACCGGGTTCATGTACAACGAAACCCGCGGCAAGATCCATTTCTGGTGGTCGCTGATTTCCTTCAACGTCACCTTCTTCCCGATGCACTTCCTCGGCCTGGCCGGCATGCCGCGCCGTTATGCCGATTACCCGATGCAGTTCGCCGACTTCAATGCGGTGGCTTCTGTGGGGGGCTTCTTCTTCGGTTTTGCGCAGGTCTATTTCTTCCTCTTCGTCGTGCTGCCCGTCATGCGTGGCCAGGGGCAGAAGGCGCCGCAGCGTCCATGGGACGGTGCCGAAGGCCTGGAGTGGGAGATTCCGTCGCCCGCGCCCTTCCACACCTTCGAGAACCCGCCCAAGCTGGACGCCACCGCCACCAAGGTGATCGGCTGACCGCCGGGGTGCCCGCGATGATGAAGCCAGAGCAACGCAAGGCCAACGCCCGTCTGGGGCTGATTCTTGCCACCGTCGCGGCCGTGTTTTTCGTCGGCTTTTTCGCCCGCATCGTGCTGCTGGGCGGCTGAACGGACCGACCGATGCGCATTCGCAGCGAAAACGTCAGGATGGTGGGCAAGCTGGTCGTGGTCACGGCCGGCATGTTCGCGTTCGGCTACGCGCTGATCCCGATCTACAAGCACATCTGCGAAGCCACCGGCATCAACATCCTTTCCCTGTCCGAGCGCCAGGTGCCCGGCAACGGTGTCGCCGGCAAGGACGTGCGCGTGCCCGGCAATACGCAGGTCGACCGCTCGCGCACCATCACGGTCGAGTTCGACGCCAATGCCCGCGGGCCCTGGGATTTCAAGCCTGCCACGCGCTACGTGCAGGTGCACCCCGGTGAGTTGACCACCGTGATGTACGAGTTCCAGAACACCCAGAACCGCACCATGGCCGCTCAGGCCATTCCCAGCTATGCGCCGCACCAGGCTGCGGCGCACTTCAACAAGCTGGAGTGCTTCTGCTTCAACCAGTACACGCTGGCACCGGGCGAGAAGAAGCAGTGGCCGGTCTCGTTCGTGATCGATCCCAAGCTGTCGAAGGACGTGACCACCATCACGCTGTCGTACACCTTTTTTGAAGTGGGCGGCAAGACGCCGGCCGCCCCGTCGTCCCCTACCGCCGCGGCCACCGTGCTGGCGCCCACCGGAGCAGGCTCATGAACCAGCCAGCCCAGCGTTCCGCGCCTTCCAGCGGGTCCCTGCTGCGCACCGTCCGCGCCGTGGCCTGGTCGTTCCTGGGCATCCGCAAGAAGAGCGGTCTGCAGGAAGACATGGAGCGGGTCAGCCCGTTTCACCTCATCGTCACCGGCATCGGCGCGGCCGTCATTTTTGTGCTGGGGCTCGTCGCCCTGGTGAACTGGGTTGTGGCGCCTTGAGCGGCCGCACCCATCCGAGAGACACAGACAAGCAATCGAGAGAGCAGGAGAAGCAATGAGTTCAACCGCCCACGGCACCACGCCTTACTACTACGTTCCAGAACCCTCGCGCCACCCCTTCATGGCGGCGTTCGGCCTGTTCTTCGTGATCCTGGGCGCCGGCCAATGGGTCAACGGCGTCGAGTGGGGCAAGTATTCCCTGTTTTTCGGTCTGGCCTGGTGGCTGGGGGTGCTGTACCAATGGTTCCGCGACGCCGTCGCCGAAAGCGAAGGCGGTCTCTATGGCCGCAAGATCGACCTCTCCTTCCGCTGGAGCATGAGCTGGTTCATCTTCTCGGAAGTGATGTTCTTCGGCGCCTTCTTCACCGCGCTGTGGTGGACCCGGGTGCACTCGGTGCCCTCGCTGGGCGGCCTCGGCAATGCGCTGCTCTGGCCCGACTTCAAGGCGGTGTGGCCGAGCGTCTCGCCCGGCGCCACCGCGTCGCCGGCCGGCATCGTCGAGCCGTTCCAGACCATGGGGCCTTTCTGGCTGCCCACCATCAACACCGCGCTGCTGCTGACTTCAGCCGTCACGCTGACCATTGCACACCATGCCCTGCAAGCGGGTCAGCGTGCCAGGACGATCGGCTTCATGTGGGTCACCGTGATCCTGGGCATCGTCTTCCTGTGTGTCCAGGGTTACGAGTATTTCCACGCGTACCGTGACCTCAACCTCACGCTCGCCTCCGGCGTCTACGGATCCACCTTCTTCATGCTCACCGGCTTCCACGGCTTCCACGTGTTTGTCGGCATGCTGATGCTGCTGTTCATCACGCTGCGCCTGATGAAAGGGCACTTCACCGCTGAGCGCCATTTCGGATTCGAAGGCGCCGCCTGGTACTGGCACTTCGTCGACGTGGTGTGGCTGGGCCTGTATGTCCTGGTCTACTGGATGTAAGCTGACGCAGCCCGCAAAAAAAGCGCCGCAAGGCGCTTTTTTTGCTTTCGGTGGCAAGCGGCTCAACGCCCCGGGGCAATCCCGGTGGGATGGATGTAGCCCAGCTTCCAGGCCAGCAGAATGCACAGAAACAGCACGATCGAGAACCCGACCCGAAACGCCAGTGCGCGCGCCATCCCGCGAGACTTCGCACGTTCGTCGGCCACACCGTTGCCGCGGTGCATCATGAAATACAGGGCCGATCCCAGGCTCGCAAGGATCGCAATGAAGGCCAACACAACAAGGTACGTCATGCCGGGGATTATCCCGTGAGCCGGACGGGCGCGGGCTGGCGCTTCTGGCTGATCACCCTGGCCACCGCGGTCGGCATCGCGACCACCGCGTCCCTGGGTGCGTGGCAGCTCTCCCGGGCAGCCGGCAAGGAAGCGCTCCAGGCGCAGATCGACGCGCAGCGCCGCCTTCCTCCGCTGGAGGCCGACGCGCTGCAAAAGGGCGCGCCGCTGCACCGGGCGGTGGTGGTGCGGGGCCACTGGCTGGCCGATCACACCGTGTTTCTCGACAACCGCCAGATGAACGGCAAGCCCGGCTTCTTCGTGCTCACCCCGCTGCAGATCGAGGGCAGCGCGGCGGTGGTCGTGGTGCAGCGCGGCTGGATTCCCCGCAATTTCGGGGATCGCACGGCGCTGCCCCGGGTTCAGACGCCGGCGGGCCTGGTCACCGTGCAGGGCCGTATCGCACCGCCGCCGGGACGGCTTTACGACTTCGCCGGCGCACCCGGCGGGCCCATCCGGCAAAATCTCGACCTGGCCCAGTACGGCGCAGAACTCAGCCGGCCCCTGCTGGACCTCACCGTGGTGCAGACCGGCGATCCGAGCGAGGGGCTGCTGCGCCAGTGGGGCGAGCCCGCCACCGGTGTCGACAAACACTACGGGTATGCCTTCCAGTGGTTTGGACTGGCCGCCCTGATAGCAATTCTTTATGTCTGGTTCCAAATTGTCCGACCCTTCTTCTTCACGCCCGGCCGGCCACGATGAGCCCTTGCCGCTGACCGTGTACGCCCTGCCGGTGCCCGACGAGGCGATGCGCGAAGACAGCGGCCGCCGAGTCTGGCAGGGCCGCTGGAAGATGATCATCGTGGCGCTGGTCTGCGCCGCCCCCGTCATCGCCTCCTACTTCACCTACTACGTCATCCGCCCCGAAGGCCGGCGCAACCATGGCGAGCTCATCGATCCGCTGCGCCCGCTGCCCGACCTGGCCGCCACCCATCTGGACGGCCGCCCCGGCAATCTGCGTGCTCTCAAGGACCAGTGGCTGCTCGTCAGCGTGGCCGGAGGTGCCTGCGATGCTGCCTGCCAGCAGCACCTGTACCTGCAGCGCCAGCTGCGCGAAGGCCTCGGCAAGGACAAGGATCGGCTCGACTGGGTCTGGCTCATCCCTGACGATGCGCCCGTGCCCGAGGCCATGCGTCCCGCCCTGGCGCAGGCCACGGTGCTTCGCGTGCCCGCAGCGGGGCTGTCGCAGTGGCTCGCCCCTTCGCCCGGCCACGCGCTGGCGGATCATCTGTACCTGGTGGACCCCCAGGGCAACTGGATGATGCGATTTCCCGCACGGCTGGACATTGCCGGCGCCGCCAAGGCCAAGCGCGACGTCGAGCGCCTTCTGCGCGCCGCCAACGCCTGGGACGAACCCGGCCGCCCGTCCCAACCCGCCCGCCAGGCGCAGCCGTGAACAACCAGGCCCTGGTCGACTTCGCACCGCTGGCCCGCCTGATGGGCATGGGCGTGTTGCTGGCGCTCGGGCCCCTGGCCTGGGTGTGGCTGCGCAACACCGGTGCCGCAGCCGGCAGACGCACCCAGGCGCTCACCTTGCTGACGCTGTTCCTGACCTTCGACCTCGTCCTCTTCGGAGCCTTCACCCGCCTGACTGACTCGGGCCTGGGCTGCCCCGACTGGCCCGGCTGCTACGGCAAGGCCAGCCCGTTGGGTGCCAGCGCCGAGATCGCAGCGGCCCAGAGCGCCATGCCCAGCGGCCCGGTCACCCATGGCAAAGCCTGGGTCGAGATGGTCCACCGCTACCTGGCCACCGGGGTCGGCGTGCTCATCCTTACGCTGGCCATTGCCAGCTGGCTGCAGCGGCGCCGGGGCGGGTCGACGGCCGGCATCAGCCCCTGGTGGCCCACCCTCACGCTGGTGTGGGTCTGCCTGCAAGGCGCCTTCGGCGCGCTCACCGTCACCATGAAGCTGTTCCCGGCCATCGTCACGCTGCACCTGCTGGGCGGGCTGGGCCTGCTGGCCCTGCTGTGTGCGCAGGCGGTGCGCCAGCAGCAGGCGGGGCAGGGTGGGGCGGTCGAGGCGCTCGCCCCCGGGCTGCGCAGCGGCCTGTGGCTGACGGCGGCGCTGGTGCTGCTTCAGGTCACGCTGGGCGGCTGGGTCAGCACCAACTACGCGGTGCTCGCCTGCAGTGACTTCCCGATGTGCCAGCGCAGCTGGTGGCCCGCGATGAACTTTGCCCAGGGCTTTGAAATCTGGCGCCCGCTGGGCCACACCGGAGCCGGCGCCCCGATCGACTTTGCCGCACTCACCGCCATCCACTACGTTCACCGCCTGGCGGCCTATGCGGTGCTGGCCGCGCTCGGCCTGCTGGCCTGGCAGCTGCTGCGCGCGGGCGTGCAGCGGGCGCAGGCGCGCTGGCTCGCGGCGCTGGCGGCCTGGCAGCTCGTCACCGGCCTGTCGAACATCGTGCTCGGCTGGCCGCTTCTGGCCGCCGTCGCCCATACCGGCGGCGCCGCCGCCCTGGTGGTCGTGCTGACCTGGGCGCTCGCCGCCAGCCGCACGGCCCCCCACCGAATCACCGCATCAAGGTCCCCCGCATGAGTGCCGCCGCACCCCCCGTGAACACCCCGTCCCTCATCCGGCAGTTCAATGCGCTGACCAAGCCGCGCGTCATCCAGCTGATTGTCTTCTGCGCGCTCATCGGCATGGTGCTGGCCGTGCCCGGTGTGCCCGGCTGGCGCGAGGTGCAGCGCATGGTGCTGGCCAGCCTGGGCATCTGGTTTGTGGCGGGCGCCGCCGCCGCTTTCAACTGCCTGGTCGAGAAAGGCATCGACGCCAAGATGCGCCGCACCGCCTGGCGCCCCACCGCCCGCGGCGAGCTCAGCGACCGCCAGGCGCTGCTCTTCTCCAGCGTGATGTGCGCCATCGGCTCTGCGCTGCTCTACTGGCAGGTCAACCCGCTCACCATGTGGCTCACCTTCGCCACCTTCGTCGGCTATGCGGTGATCTACACCGTCATCCTCAAGCCGCTCACGCCGCAGAACATCGTCATCGGCGGCGCCTCCGGCGCGATGCCGCCAGTGCTCGGATGGGCCGCGATGACCGGCGACGTCGGCCCCGAGGCGCTGATCCTGTTTCTCATCATCTTCCTCTGGACCCCGCCGCACTTCTGGGCACTGGCCCTGTACCGCGTGGAGGACTACCGCAAATCCGGCCTGCCCATGCTGCCGGTCACACACGGCAATGAATTCACACGCCTGCAGGTGTTGCTCTACACGCTGGTGCTGTTCGCCGCCTGCCTGATGCCGTTCATCTACGGCATGAGTTCCTGGCTCTACCTGGGCGTGGCCGTCGTGCTGAGCGCGGGCTTCATCGGCTACGCCTTCGCGCTCTGGCGCCACTATTCCGATGCGCTGGCCCGCAAGACCTTCCGCTTCTCCCTGATCCACCTCAGCGGCCTGTTCGCCGCACTGCTGGTGGACCACTACCTCTTCCAGGCGCCATGAACAAGCGAAACGCTCTCAAAATTGCAGCATCCGGTGTCCTTCTGACGCTGGGCTTTGGCCTTCTGGGCGGCTGCTCCGAGACCAGGCCGCAGTTTCGCGGGGTCGACATCACCGGCGCTGACTACGCCAAGGATCTGCGCCTGCCCGACCACAATGGCCGGCCGCGCAGCATGGCCGACTTCAAGGGCAAGGTCGTCATCGTCTTCTTCGGCTACACCCAGTGCCCGGACGTCTGCCCCACCTCCATGGCCGAACTTGCCGAGGTCAAGAAGCTGCTGGGCCCGGACGGCGACAAACTGCAGGGCATCTTCGTCACGGTGGACCCCGAGCGTGACAAGGCCGAGATGCTCAAGGCGTACATGACCAATTTCGACCCCAGCTTCCTGGCGCTGATCCCCACGCCGGAGCAGCTGACTGCCGTGGCGAAGGACTTCAAGGTCTACTACAAGCGCGTCGAGGGCAAGACCCCCACCAGCTACACCATGGACCACTCGGCCGGCAGCTACATGTACGACCCGCAAGGCCGCCTGCGCCTGTACAACCGCTATGCAAGCGGCGCGCCCGCCCTGGCCGCCGACGTGAAGCTGCTGCTCAAGGGCAGCTGAGCCGCTGCGCCAGGCACGCACTGGCGCCGGGCGCTGTTTATCCAGAAAGAAAGGGCTTTTCCCAGCGTGGAATGGTCATCGTCTGCTATCAATACCAGACCGATCGGCCAAGAAAAAGCCCGGACCAGCCGGGCTTCATGAAGGGCAGGACAGGGCAGGCCAATTCAGGCGTAGGCCGCCAGCGCCGTCTTCATCTTCTTCATGGCCGCCACCTCGATCTGGCGGATGCGTTCGGCGCTCACGCCGTACTCGGCGGCCAGGTCGTGCAGCGTCAGGCCGCCCGATCCGTCGTCGTTCACCTTCAGCCAGCGTTCTTCCACGATGCGGCGGCTGCGCGCATCCAGCGTCTCCAGCGCGGCCGCAATGCCGTCGCTCGCCATCACGTCGCGCTGGTGCGCCTCGATCATCGCGGTCGGCTCGTGGCGGGTGTCGGCCAGATAGGCAATCGGGCCAAACGCCTGCTCCCCGTCGTCGGAGGGGCTCGGGTCCAGCAGCACATCGCCGCCGGCCATGCGGGTTTCCATCTCCATCACGTCTTCGCGCTTCACGTTCAGCTCGCGCGCCATGATGTCGATCTCGCCCTCGCTCAGCGTGTCGCGGTGCGTGGGGTCGTCAATGCCCGCGTCGGCCTTGAAGCCCTGCTTCATCGAGCGCAGGTTGAAGAACAGCTTGCGCTGCGCCTTGGTGGTCGCCACCTTCACCATGCGCCAGTTCTTCAGGATGTATTCGTGAATCTCCGCCTTGATCCAGTGCAGCGCATAGCTCACCAGGCGCACGCCCTGGTCGGGGTCAAAGCGCTTCACCGCCTTCATCAGGCCGATGTTGCCCTCCTGGATCAGGTCGCCGTGCGGCAGTCCGTAGCCCAGGTATTTGCGCGAAACCGACACCACCAGCCGCAGATGCGACAGCACCAGCTTCCCGGCCGCCTCCAGATCGTTGTCCTTCTGCAACTGCCGCGCCAGCGTCTGCTCCTCGTCAAGCGAGAGCATCGGCAGGCGGTTCACCGCCGAAATGTAGGCGTCCAGGTTGCCCAGCGCGGGCAGCGTCAGCGACGTGTTTGCCCACGGGTTGCTCAGGGCCAAAGCGTTCGAAGGCGATCCAGTTTGAATGTTCATGCCAGAAAATCCTTTCATCCAGATTGAATGTTAGCACTCTCTTTGATTGAGTGCTAAGCCATAAGTTTCCTGAACCCGCACGAAACCGGTACATCAACCCGTCCACCGATGCCATCCAGAAAAAAAAGACCAAGAAACCATCGGAATCGTTAGAATAAACAAACACGGGTGAACAAATTGGGTGAAATATGAAAAAAGTTGCCATTGCATTGATTACGGCGGTTGCCGCTTTGTCGGCTTGGGCGCAGCAGCCCAAGGCGATTGGAAAGATCGTCAATGTCACCGGTCTGGTGACTGTCACTAGCGGGAGCCGGCTCTCGAATGCCACCGAAGGCGCTCCACTCATCGTTGACGACCGCATCATCACCACCTCCACCGGGGGGGTCACCCTTGACTTCGACAACGGTTGCGACGTAACGCTCAAGGCGAACGAGTCCATCAAGGTCAGCGACACCAACGACTGCGCGGCGTTGTGGGCGGCCGTTAATCCCGTCGGTGCCCCAGTCGCCGTGGCTGCGGCCGCTGGCACCTCCAGCATGATTCCCGCCTTGATCATTGGCGCTGGCGGTGCTGCTGCCATCATCATCAGCAACAACAACAAGAACAAATCCAGCGGCAGTTGATGCCTGCCGCCGAAACCGGCCAAGCAAACACGGGGCTCGCGAGCCCCGTGGTTTTTGGTG
>NZ_JAKJEW010000190.1:0-534 GCF_022705245.1 Candidatus Skiveiella danica
CTTTTCGTTGCGACGTGAACGTATCCGTGCGCCCGGTTGGACAAAAAGAATTTGGCACCCGCCGCGAAATCAAAAACCTGAACAGCTTCAAGTTCATGCAGCAGGCCGTGGACTACGAAGTTCGCTGGCAAATCGAGCAGATTGAGGACGGCCACAAAATCGTGCAAGCGACGGTGCTGTTCAACCCGGATACGGGCGAAACGCGCGCCATGCGCACCAAGGAAGACGCGATGGACTATCGTTACTTCCCGGACCCTGACTTGCCGCCGCTGGTGGTGACCGATGAGATGCTCGCTCGCATTAAATCGACGATGCCAGAGTTGCCAGAGGCGAAGTGCGCGCGCTTTGTGTCGCAGTACGCACTTTCGGAATACGACGCGCGTTTGCTCTCGCAAGACAGCGCGACCGCGAATTTTTACGAAGCCGCGACGAAGGCGGGCGCCGACGCGAAACTCGTTGCCAACTGGATGCTCAGCGACTTGTCCGCAGCGCTCAACCGTGATGAAAAGACATTCGACCAATCGCCCGTGAGCA
>NZ_JAKJEW010000191.1:0-532 GCF_022705245.1 Candidatus Skiveiella danica
GCCGTACTTGTCCACCGCCGCCAGGGTGTCGCCACCGCCCGCGATCGAAAAGGCATCGGACGCGGCGATGGCGCGCGCCAGCACTTCGGTGCCCTTGCCGAAGGCATCGAACTCGAACACGCCCACCGGGCCGTTCCAGATCACGCTGCCGGCCTGGGCGATCATCGCGGCATAGCGCGCCGCGGTGTCGGGCCCGATGTCGAGGATCATGTCCTCGGCCGTCACCTGGTCCACGGGCTTGATCGTGGCGGGTGCGTCGGCCGCGAAGGCCGGCGCGACCACCACGTCGCTCGGAATCGGGATCTCCGCGCCGCGCGCCTTGGCATCGGCGAGGATGGTGCGCGCGGTGTCGAGCAGGTCGTTCTCGCACAACGACTTGCCCACCGGCTTGCCGACTGCGGCGAGGAACGTATTGGCGATGCCGCCGCCGACAATGAGCTGGTCGACCTTGCCGAGCAGGCTCGAAAGCAGTTCCAGCTTGGTGCTGACCTTGCTGCCGGCGACGATCGCCAGCAAGGGTCGCTTCGGGTTC
>NZ_JAKJEW010000192.1:0-531 GCF_022705245.1 Candidatus Skiveiella danica
GCTGGCGCCGCGCATGGAGTTGTTCGGCCTGCTGCAATGGTTGGGCTGGCTGTGGCCCTTGTTGGCGCTGGCTTGGTTGATGGCCGGATTGGTGAAGGGCGATGCAGGGGGGGCACCTAAACTCGACCGCTTTTCGAGGCGCCCTCGGCGCTGAGGCTTGCATGAGCTACTACCAGCGCCACATCTTCTTTTGCCTGAACCAGCGCGACGGCGGTCAAGCCTGCTGCGCGCAGCAGGGCGCACAGGCGGCGTTCGATCATTGCAAATCGCGCGTCAAGGCGCTCGGACTGAACGGCAAGGATGGCGTACGCGTCAACAAGTCCGGATGTCTGGATCGCTGTGCCGGCGCGCCGGTTGCCGTCGTCTATCCCGATGCGGTCTGGTACAGCTTCGTCGACAACGCCGATATCGACGAAATCGTCGAGCGCCATCTGCAGGGTGGCGAAGTGGTCGAGCGCCTGCGACTCGACGACTCGGTCGGCCGATGAGCAGGCCATGAACAGTCAGACGCAGCGCTTCACCGTTCCCGGA
>NZ_JAKJEW010000193.1:0-524 GCF_022705245.1 Candidatus Skiveiella danica
GATGGAGTATTTGGGTATTTCCACCACCAGATCAGCCTGTGCCAACAAGGCCTGGCAACTGAGACGGGAATTGGGCTGCAGACCCCAGGCGCGGTCCAGCAGGTCTTCCTCGGTCTCATCGAGTTCGTTGAGCGAAGCAAAGCCTTCACGCACCACCACGTGGCAGGTGGTGCAGGCGCAGCTCATATCGCAGGCATGTTCGATACTGATTCCGTTGTCCAGCAGTGCTTCGCAAATGGAGGTACCTGCGGGCGCCGACACCTGCGCGCCTTGGGGGCAATATTCGGGGTGCGGAAGTATCTTGATAGTAGGCATGGTCAGTCGGTCTCCCGATTCAAATCGTTGCTATGTTCTTGCCGGCCAGTGCATTGGCAATGCCGCGGTTCATGCGCATGGCCGCAAAGGCTTCCGTAGCCTGTGCCAGTGCCTTGGATTGGCTCTCAATCAGCGCCGTGTCCTCGCTTGCCAGCACGCTACGCAGCCCTTGCATCGCAGCATCCATCGCCACGCGTTCTTCTGCCCCT
>NZ_JAKJEW010000194.1:0-524 GCF_022705245.1 Candidatus Skiveiella danica
TTGGCGAAGTAATTGAGCGTGTTCGGGCCGTAGGGGTTGAGGGTGTAGAGCGCCCAGTTACCGCCCCCGGTGATGCGCTCGCGGATGAAGGGGTCGAGGTAGTCGGTCGGCGTCTCGAAGTCGCCGCCAAAGGTCTTCTCGGGGTAGTCCTTGAGCATGGGAAAGTAGGTCTGCCCCTCGTAGCGCACGATGAGCGGCCGGTCGTTGCTGACCAGCTCGGCGCACAGGCTGAAGACCACCAGGCTCCAGTAGCCCAGGCGGTTGCGCTTGAACCGCAGCCAGGCGCGGCGGGAGGGGGAGAGCGAAGCGGGCACGGCGGCCGCAGAAGCGGGAGATACGCTGAAAACCATGGCCTGCTGCTTATCCGGCATCGTGCTGCAAGAGTGCCTTGCTGTACTGTAGAAACTCATCGAGGTGCTTTTCGATGATGGCGACGGTGATGGGAAGCTGCAGGCTCTGGTAATCATGCACGGCGATGTTGCGGAACCCCACCATGCGCTGCAGGCCCTCGGCCAGGGTCGGCT
>NZ_JAKJEW010000195.1:0-522 GCF_022705245.1 Candidatus Skiveiella danica
TGGCGGCGGAAGTGGCGCATGGCAGCTGCACGGATGTGCCGCCAGCGCGGAAGTAAACCGACCTGACGCGTCAAACCTTCAAGCCCGAACTGGCAACAGTTCGGGCTTTTTGCTGTCTGGCGGCTCGGCAATATTTGTTGTGGAGGTAATAACTGTATAAATGTACAGTTATGTGCCCTATGCCACGCCCATCAAGGCGTTGCACCATGCACACGTCTACAGCTCAGTCGCACGCAAGGCCACAATCGCACCACCATGCGGGCCGCAGCGCGGCTGCCGCCGCCCCAGCAGAACACTTCGAGACTTGGCATGAGCTGGCCAGTGCAGGCCAGTTCGACGGCCAGGGCGACCATCACACCCCTAAGTCTTATGTTCGCCAAGCCTTTCGTAAGTATCTGGAGTGCGGCATCTTCGCCCACGGCTTTGCCCGGGCGTGGTGTGACGATTGTGGTCACGACTATTTTGTCGCCTTCTCCTGCAAAGGCCGGGGTGTCTGCCCCTCGTGCAACACCCGGCGCATGG
>NZ_JAKJEW010000196.1:0-522 GCF_022705245.1 Candidatus Skiveiella danica
TTCCCCAGCTTCTTCCCGGAGCTGTTCCCGACCCGGACCCGCGTCTCCTCGATGGCGATCTCGCAGAACATCGGCACCACCATCACCGCGCTGCTGCCGGCGCTCTTCGCCACCGTTGCCCCTCCGGGCTCGACCAACGTCCCGATGACGATCGGCGCCATCGCCTTCGCCATCACCTGCGTCGCCGCCTGCGCCGCCTGGTCCGCACGGGAAACCTACCGCGTCCACATGAACGACCTCGGCAACCCGCGGGCCGTCCCGGCGCCCAAGGCGCCATCACGGCGCCCCGCCCCCGATCCGAACCTGAGGAGCGCCTCCGATGATCACCGGCAAGACCAGACTGATCGCGCACATCGGCTACCCGACCGAGTCCTTCAAGGCGCCGATGATCTACAACCCGTATTTCGACCGGCACGGCATCGACGCGGTCGTCGTGCCGATGGGCGCGAAGCCCGGCGACTTCCCCGACTTCTTCCGCCTGCTGTTCCGCCTCTCGAACATCCACGGCGCCCTTATCACCAT
>NZ_JAKJEW010000197.1:0-251 GCF_022705245.1 Candidatus Skiveiella danica
CGATTTTCCCTATAGAATCTTGGTCTGTTCCGCGGCGCCATCCTCATGCCACGCGGGGCAGTTTCAACAAGCGCTCGTGGTGAAATTGGTAGACACGCTATCTTGAGGGGGTAGTGGCGAAAGCTGTGCGAGTTCGAGTCTCGCCGAGCGCACCAAAAATTCGTCGGAACCCATGGGTTCCATGGCTCGTCAAACGGGCGCAGTAGCACCGCGGAACACCGCAGCCATTGCGCCCGTTGTCGTTTGTGTCG
>NZ_JAKJEW010000197.1:261-522 GCF_022705245.1 Candidatus Skiveiella danica
ACTGCAGGGAGCTAGAGCGGCGCACCGCAGGCAGCCGCGCCATGGCTGCGGGCGGCGCGCCATTTTTTTGGCCGGATGGGCTTGCACCGATCATTGCCGCCGACACCATGGACCTGCAACAGTACCTCCCTGTCATCCTCTTCATCCTGGTCGGTGTCGCCGTCGGCGTCATCCCCCAGGTGCTCGGGGCCCTGCTGGGACCGCATCGCCCGGATGCCGCGAAGAACTCGCCGTACGAATGCGGATTCGAAGCCTTCGAGG
>NZ_JAKJEW010000198.1:0-519 GCF_022705245.1 Candidatus Skiveiella danica
GGGCCCGCAAGGCTATGCGCAGATGATGGCCAGCACGACGAAGCTCAACACCCCCGGCCCGGACCTGGCCGCGCTCGCCGGCGTGCACGCGCTGACGGATGTCACCGGCTTCGGCCTGGCCGGCCACGCGCTGGAGATCGCCCGCGGCGCGAACTGCACGGTGCACATCGACTGGGCCAATGTGCCCCTTCTGGACGGCGTGCGTGAGCTGGCCGGGCAAGGCATGGTCACCGGCGCCTCCGGCCGCAACTGGGCGGCCTACGGCGCCGAGGTGGCGCTGCCCGACGGCTTTGCGCCGCAGGACCAGGCCCTTTTGTCCGACCCCCAGACCAGCGGCGGCCTGCTGGTGTCGTGCGCGCCCGAGGCGCTGGAGAGCGTGCTGGCGATCTTCCAGCGACACGGGTTTGACCGGGCTGGCGTGGTGGGCCGGATCGAGCCGGCGGGCGCGGCGCGGCTGGTGGTGGGCTGATCGGGCCCCAAGACCATCAGCGTCGCAGCAGACGCTGCAGCCAGCCCTTG
>NZ_JAKJEW010000199.1:0-518 GCF_022705245.1 Candidatus Skiveiella danica
ACTGTTCAACCTGATCACGGGTCTCGTTAAGCCATCTACAGGAGAAGTGCGCATTCAAGGCCAAGCCGCGACGGGACTGGATTCGCACCAGGTGGCATCTTTGGGAGTCGCACGGACCTTCCAGCACATCCGCCTGTTCGAAACACAGTCAGTGCTCGAAAACGTCCTGGCAGGCTGTCATCTGCGGGGGCGCAACAACGTTCTCGGAGCCTTGGCGCGATCGACTGCGCACGCGAACCAGGAAGCGCAGGCGGCCCTGGCCTTGGTCGATACATCGCTCCTGACGCGCGAAGCTTCGCTGGTCCGCCATTTGTCGTATCCCGACCGTCGCCGGGTAGAGGTAGCTCGCGCCATCGCAACAGGCGCCAAGCTGCTGCTGCTGGACGAACCGGCTGCCGGAATGACTCCCGAGGAGATCACGGCAATGGTAGACGACATCGTCGCCCTTCGGGACCAAGGCTACACGATCGTCGTCATAGAGCACCACATGGACCTCATAGCCGCAGCGTGCGACCGAG